>CAYNLL010000083.1:0-9980 GCA_964398015.1 uncultured Opitutaceae bacterium
CCTCCTCGTCGAACCATTCGACGGATCCGACGTTAATCTCCGGCACGCCTCCTGCGGGGCAGGAGTCGCGCCCTCATTAACGCGGATCAACGAAACGTTCGGCGCTCATACTTGGTCTTTATCTTGACCTTACCTCAAGTGCTACTTAAGTATCACTCATGAAAACCGAACTCGTGACTACGTTGAAAAGGAGGGCGACAGAAATTATCGCAGGTCTGCAGAGCGAACGGGACCCTATTCTCATTACGCAGCACGGTAAGCCGGCAGCATACTTGGTAGACGTTGCTTCTTACGACGAACTGAATCGCCGCCTCTCCGTTGTTGAGGGTATTGCGCTAGGGGAACAGGCGGTTCGAGAGGGGCGTGTTCACACTCAAGCTGAAGCCAAGCGACGCCTTTCGAAATGGCAAAAGTAATATGGTCGGCGCCGGCGTTGCTACAGCTTGAGTCGATTATCGACTTCATCGCGCTCGATAAGACGGAGGCCGCGAGAGCTGTCGCAGCTAGAATTATAGACACGACGGACCATTTAGAGCGATTCTTGCTCCTTGGTCGACCGATCGAAGAATTTGCGCACAAGAACTATCGCCAGGTTTGGATCAAACCCTGTTGGCTCTACTATCGAATCGAGGAAGGTAATGTGTATATTCTTCACGTACGCAGAGGTGAGAAGCCGTTGAGGATAGAGGATCTAATCGCTGACGATAAATGAGCATGCCGAACCAACTACCGGATGCGACTTCTCCGTCTGTCACGCCTCCCGCTGTTGCAGGCAGCGCGCCATCCGTCGCCGCCGATCATTAGGACGTTAGGCGTTATTGATGAAGCTTCGGCACATTTTTGTGGCGCACGTTTTCTCCCTTGGTTTTCTTTTGCTCCTGGGGATTTGAGGTACGCTAGTTGGTACCGCCAGCGTAGACGCTGCATTTCGCCAATATCCCTTGCGGCTTCTGATACTGGTTCCTTATTGCGTCTTCGTTCTCTCGCTTGTGTGGCTCTACGTGCAGAGTTGGGTCATGTTGAAACCATAACTAAGAACCAGCGATCCGCTGTCTAACAGTTGGGGACCACCTCTCACATCGAGGAAGACGCCGTTTCCGCCGGGCTCGATGTTATGGCGGAGGAGGCACCTCAATGGCATCGAGACGGCAAGACGAGGCGGTTGTGAACCTTTTCGCGTCCTCAAGGTATTGGACGTGTTATGAATCGCTGCCGAAGGATGGAAGGTGTCTCAGTTTGAAATTTCCGTCTTGGACGGAAAGCGCACCTCTGGTATTGGTCACACCTACAATGCGATGGGCAGTCAGCGTCACAATTCACGCCCGTGCAAAGTCGGCTGTGGCAATTCTGAAGAACCTGGAGATTTTGTAGCATGGCAAAGTTCGTTTTCACAATGAACCAGTCGCTGGATGGCTACGTCGACCACTTGGAAATAGGGCCGCCCCTTCCCGGGCTCTTTCGTCACTTCATAGAGCTGGTTAGAGGCCTCACGGGCATGGTGTACGGTCGCCGCATGTACGAGATCATGTCTTACTGGGACGAAGACCAGTCGGATTGGGGCGCGGAGGGACACGAGTTCGCGGCCGTGTGGCGGAGCAAGCGGAAGTGGGTTGTGTCGCGCTCGTTAAAATCGGTCGGACCCAACGCCACACTTGTTGACAATGACGTCGAGGCGATGCTGCGAGGGCTTAAGGCTAAGCTCTCCGGGGAGATTGAGATTGCCGGGCCAAACTTGGTAGGAAGCCTAACCGACTCTGGCCTTATTGATGAATACCGAATCTACCTCATCCCCATCGTTCTTGGTCGTGGCAACCCCTACTTCGCCGGCCCCCGGCCCCCGCTTCGTCTTGCGTCCAGCGATCTAATCGTGGAGGACGTGATCAGGTTGACCTACATTCCCGCTTAGTCGCGCGACGCTCCCGACGGACTTAGCCGACTCGTCGGGTCCGCTTGGGCCTAAACCCGCATTTTAGACCGACCCACTACGCTTTTACTCATTCGACCGCGGCACGGGTTTCTTGTCGTGCTGGCATCCGGTGGATGACTGGCAACCCTAGCATGTGGGTTGATTCATTATTCTAGCGCTCGTGACCGTCATGAAGGGAAAGGTTGACCAACTGCCGGATCCGACGTCCCCGTTTGTCACGCCGGCAGAGGGGCAGCCGTCGCTCCAGGCGTAGGCGCGTATCATTTCAACGTTTGGCCAACATCTATGAATAGAATCTTCACCCGACGGCTCGCAATAGCAATTGGGTTCGCTCTCCTCTTGGGCAAGAGTTTGCGGCTATGGGGCGGAGGGGCCGTCGCCTGGGGGTTTGATCATTGTTTAATGGGGGCTTTCTTGCTGTATGGTGCTTGGAGAAGCCGTCGATGCGATATTCCTGGCTCGCGCTATCTCGCCGCAATCTGGGCATTTACATGCGGCGTGGAGTATATGAATATCATTCGGCATCTGGAGCTCCTTTACGGTTCGGGCCCATCCCTTCTCCGGCAGCCGTGGACCGCGGGTATGATCGCCTTCGGCTATCTTCTCTGCATACTTGGGCTTTCCGCGAGTCTCAGAGACCCAGGCAAGGTTGCGGTTGGCGCTTGCGGCGCCCACGGCTGAATCTGACTGCGGCACGAACGAAACAGCGAATGGCAGTCGGACTCGGAACAGCTCGGCCAAGAGAAGGTGAAGCCGCCCAATCAGTCGTCAGAGCCGGGGCCACGGGTTGTCGCCCGGGCCGCCAGGCAGCCGTCGCGCCAACCGTGGCCGTGGCTCACCAATGACGTTGGATCATATGAATCCTTGGTTTTCATCTCGGGAGGAAGCGGGCGCAAACCGCGGAGCTGTTCTCCAAATGTCCCTTTACCGCCATAACGGGAATGATTTCGCTCGGCTCGGTTGTTTGGGGAATCGTTTACACCGTCGTGTTTGCCGACACCGCGAAGGAGCGGTGGAGGAATTTCGGGATATCCGCGGCAATGGTGGCCTTGGCCGCCTCCGTCTTCCTCGCGTTGTATCTTGTGGAATGGCGAAGGCCGTTCTCGCTCGCGACCAGAAGGCTTCTCTGGGCTGCGATGCTGGCCATGTATGTTGGATGGGGTCTTTGGCTTCTAAGAATGTTGGGTTCGCCCCTTGTCCCGCGAAGCCAGGTATTGTATTCGCTCGCGAAGCTAGGAGTATTGCTGCCCGTGGCGGTAATTCTCGTCCATCTCCTGGGCAAGCGCAACGATGAGCAAACCTAGCCCACGACCGGATCCAACGTCTCCGACTGCCGTGCCCCCTGCTGGTGCACGAGGCGCGCCCTCATTGGCGCGGGACAACGTAGCGTTGGGCACTCGCTCTATGCCTGAACAAGCTCCCATGGCGTTTTTGCTCCCCGTTCCGATTTTCGTTGTGCTCTTCCTCGTGCTGGGAGCGAGCGGCGTTCCCCAGGTCATGGCCGCCGTAGCGGCGTCGATCGCCGCAAACATTTTGATTTTTGCAGGAGCTCACTTCGTGTGGACTCCGCTCCTGAGGAGATCCGGATTGTGGCGATCGGGCCTTCTCCTGGGGTGCGCCCTCGTGGCGGCTGGCCTTGCGGCGGCGGTCGCTCGAATGAAATGGAGTGACTATCGCGGCATGGGCGAGGTGTCGCTGAAAGCGGCCATCGCGTGCTTGCTGTTCAGTTGGACCTTGGCGGCATTGCGCGGCGCACAGAAAGGGAAGACGCCGGACCCGGCCCTTTCTTCCGGCGCGACTCCCGTGAGGCCAGAGCCGCGCCTTCCTTAGCTTGGAACCCGTCAACGGTGGGCTGAACGATCTCCTTCATGCAATCCAGGGCCACGACCATTGCAGCGTACCTTTCGGGGCTTTCCTCCAGGGAACGACCTGTCGCCGAGACGCTTGACAGGCTGGTGCGCTCGGCAGCCCCGAAGGCCTCGGGGACCATGAAGTACGGCATGCCGACGTACGAATTGGCGGGCCGTTTCATAGCGTTCAATTCACAGAAGAATTATTACTCCTTCTACGCCGACCCTGAAATCGTGAGGCGCTACCGTGCGGAATTGCAGGGTCTGGACGTCGGCAAGAGCTGCATCCGGTTTCGAAAGGTTGAGGATGTGTCGCTGGCCACACTGCGAAGCATCGTGCGCGCCTGTGCGAAATGACGGCGAGGGCGCCCTGCAGGCGCCCGGATCCTATGTTGCCGCGCGCGACGCCTCCTGCGGGTGCATGAGGCGGGCCCCCTGTCGCCGGGCATAACGGGGACATTTGCCTGTCGATGCCTGCCAAAGCGAAACCTCCCTCCGAGGCGGAGCTGCGGGCGATGCTCGGTCCCGCATCCGAAGTGTGGTCCCGCCTTTTCCTCTCGCTGGAGGGAATGTTTGCTCCTCTCGAGGTGCAATGGAGGCCATCGCGGATGCCATTCGGGCGAATGTGCCTTGTGCGGAACAAGAAGCGAACGCTGCTCTACCTGACCCCCGACAACCGCAGGGTCTGGGTCGCCGTCATTCTCGGTGAACGCGCGTTCAACCTCGCGATGTCGAGCTCGATTCCCGCGCCGATCAAGAGGATGTTTGCGGAGGCGCGGCCCTATGCTGAAGGGAGGGGCATCCGGTTCGCGGTGGACTCGCTGCGCGCCCTCCCGGTGATCGCCCAGTTGATGGCGATCAAGACGTCGCCAAAATGAGATCGCCGGGCCGGCCACCGCCTCCGGGGCCCGTCCCCACAAGCGGGAGCGGCGGGGGGTTGCCTCCGTCGCCGCGGACCGTCAGGGTGCCAGCCGCCGAGAATCCACCCATGGGCAGCTCCAATTCCAAGGAATATGCGGCCAGGCTTGAGCTCTACGACGAGCTCGTTGCCTCCAATCCCAGGGTGAAGCGGCAAGGCGCCAGCGTACCCCATACTTCCCTAAACGGGCATATGTTCAGCTATCTCGGAAAGTCGGGTGAGCTGGCCCTCCGCCTTCCGGACGGAGCGCGCGAAGCGTTCCTGGCAAAGTACAAGGCCACGCTCTGCAGGCAGTATGGCATCGTGCAAAAGGAGTATGTCGCCGTCCCGCAGGCGCTGCTCATGCGGACGGAGGAACTGAAGGGGTTCTTTGACTTAAGCTACAGGTACGTGGGCTCGCTAAGGCCGAAGCCGGCAAGGAGGGGGGGCTGACCCGACATCGGGCCGGCGCCCGATTCCGCCGCGGCCCGCGGGCGCAGGTGTTGCGTTCTGCCGCTCCGAGGACCATAGGGAGGGTCAGGCGGGTCGCGCTAACTCAGGATCACCAATGAAATCATCGCTGTTCACGCGGGTGGGGTGGTTTTTCCTCCCTTGTTCCGTCGCCGGCTGCGTCCTCTATCTGCTGGGCGCAGGGTTCTGCGCGACCGTCTTCGTCGCCGTCGACCGCCATTCCCATTCGGTGAGCGACACATTCTACGGCATCTATCCGTTTTTCGTGGCGACATTCCTGCTGCTCGATTGGATCGCTCGGCGAGTGAGCGAAACGCCCGGCCCACCGCCGGATCCGGCGCCTGCATCCACCGCGCCTCCCGCGGGGCAGCGGGCGCGCGGCCGTTAGCGCGGGTCGCCTCAACGCCGGACAAGGGCATGCGATTTGTTTTGGAGACCCCCAGGCTCTCGCTGCGGCGCCTTTCGCCCGAGGACGCGTCATTCCTGGTGGAACTCATGAACGAGCCGCCGTACATTGAAAACATCGGCGACCGGGGGGTGCGCACGGTTGCGGATGCAGCGCGGTACATCGAGGAGAAATACGTGTCGAGCTACGCGCGCCACGGATTCGGGCTGTGTCTCGTGGAGCTTGCGGAGGCGTCCGCACCGATAGGAATATGCGGCCTGGTGAAGCGCGAGTCGCTCGACCATCCCGACCTCGGCTTCGCCTACCTGAGCCGGTTCTGGTCCAGGGGCTACGCGACGGAGGCTGCGGGCGCGACCCTCAGGCATGCCAGGGAGTCGTTGAAGCTGCCCTACCTCTACGGCCTGGTGTCTTCGGGGAATGCGCGGTCGATTCGGCTGCTGGAGCACCTGGGACTGCGCTTTGTGCGCTCGCTGGTGCTGGCCGGGCAGACGGCGGAGAGCCGCCTTTATGGGACGGAACTCCAGGCCTGCGCACCCTCCGCATGATCCGATGCCTGCGCGAGGCACATGTGCGGCGGGGACCGCCAACGGGGCGCTCGGCTCGATGCCACCGGACTCGCGCGGGCAGGAACATCGCTTGCGTCAATAACAGGGAGAACCTCCCATGGTGAACAGATCAGCGGCTCCGGGCGCCGTCACGCCAGTCCTCATCTATGCGAACGTGGGTGAAGCCGTCGGATGGCTTTGCAAGGCCTTCGGCTTCAGCGAGCGCCTGAGGTACGGCCCGCAGGGGGATCCCGGTGGGGCGCAGCTCTGCGTCGGCGACGGCGCGGTCTTCCTCGCGGGCCCCCGCGTGGGGCAGTCGCCGAAATGGGAGGATAAGGCTGAGCTTCGGCCGCCGAGGCCGAACGAGGTCACGCATGCCGTGGCGGTGCGCGTCGCGGATGTGGACCGGCACTATGAAAACGCGAGGCGGTTCGGTGCCCGAATCCTGACGCCGCCCGAGACGCATCCCTTCGGGGAGCGCCCGTACACGGCGGAGGACCTCTGCGGCCACAGATGGACATTCACCCAATCGGTCGCCGACGTCGCTCCCGAGGAGTGGGGGGGCCGGGCGGCCGCCCCGCGTTAGCCAACGCCCGGGGAGCCCGAGGCAATCCACCGCGGTGGCCACGCGCCTGCGGGATTGCCAAGGGGGCGATCGGCAAACCAGGATGACCGGAGGGACGCCCTATGAATACCTGCGTTTGGGTTGCTTCGACCAGGAGAGGATCAATGCCCCGCCCGAGACCCGGGTCCGTTGCGCGCCGGGCGTGTGCCCGCCGTTCCCGGAGGAGTTCCGCGGCGGCGGGAAGAGGTTCCTCGCGGGCACGGACCCCCGTCGTTCGATGATCACGCGCAACCCCCCGTGAAGCCGCCCCGGATAAACGAAGCCGTCAGGCTGGGGCGCGGCTTCCTCGTCCTCTACGCTCTCGCGTTGCTGCTGTCCCTCTGGCTGTTCCACCCGTGGTCGGCCGGCGACCGGTACATGGCGGTGCTCAGCGTCGCGCTCCTGCCGTTCCTGGGGAGCCTGGTCCTTTACTCGCTGGGGCTCTTTTCATGGTCCGTGGCAACCGACTTTCGGAGACAGAGGATGCCGTTGCTTGTCCTCGGCATCGCCCTGACCGGGATACTGCTGGCGTTCTCGATTGCGAATTGGAGGCAGCGTCCCATCCCGTCGTTCGCGGTATGGATCGTGATTCCCCTGGCCGACTCGCTGCTGCGGTACCTGTCCAGACGCCTTCCCGCCCCGTCGGCGGATCCGGGGCCGGCCCCCGCCGGGGAAGGGGGCGCGCCGGGCGGCGTCGCCGACCGTGGGAAGGCGGGGAGGGGGGTCGGCACATGAAGCGCTACATGGTCATCGAGCATTTCTCCCCCGCGGACAGGGCAGGCATCTATGAGCGGTTCCACAAGAAGGGGCGCATGCTCCCGGAGGGGCTGCACTATGTCGACAGCTGGCTGGCGAGCGGCGGCGACAGGTGCTTCCAGCTGATGGAGACC
Source organism: uncultured Opitutaceae bacterium (assembly GCA_964398015.1). Classification (GTDB taxonomy): domain Bacteria; phylum Verrucomicrobiota; class Verrucomicrobiia; order Opitutales; family Opitutaceae; genus Palsa-1447. The sequence continues at coordinate 7,592 of CAYNLL010000083.1, forward strand.
GCCGACCCCTCGCTTTTTTCGTCCTGGACGGAGCACTGGAGGGATCTCGTGCGGTTTGAGATCTGCGAGCTCGGCGACAAACCCAAGAAGGATGCCTGACACGCCGCCGGATACGGGCCCCGTGCCCTGCGCGGACCCTTCGAGCGCCGGACTTGTCCGAGGATGAGCGCGGTCGTCCTTCGCCCGTGGTCGGACGCCGACTTCGAGCCGTACCTTCAGATGAACTCGGATCCGGAGGTGATGCGCCACTTTCCCGCCGTGTTGACCCGCCAGGAGGCCCTGGATTCCTTCCGCCGGATCCGAGGCGCCATCGAGACGCAGGGATGGGGGGTATGGGCCGTCGACGTGGACGGGGAGTTCGCCGGACTCACCGGCCTGGCGGTCCCGCGATTCGACGCGCCCTTCATGCCGTGCACGGAGATCCTGTGGCGGTTCCGCCGCCAGTATTGGGGCCGGGGGCTGGCCTACGCCGCGGCCGTGCAGGCGCTCGCGTACGGCTTCATGACGCTCCACCTGCGCGAGATCGTGGCCTTCACGGCCGCCTCGAACCTGAGGTCGATTCGCCTCATGGAGCGGCTAGAATTCACCCGGGATCCCGGGGACGATTTTGAGCATCCCGGGGTGCCGGAGGGGTGTCCCCTCCGCCGACACGTCCTCTATCGGAGACGGCCGAACCGCGCGCCGGACTCGACGCCCGCGCCGTTCGCCGGGCGCTAGCCGTGGCGAAGCCGCCCCCTGGCCCCCATTCGGCCTCCTCGCGCTCCTCGCCCGGTCGCTCATCGCCGGGAGGTTCACGTCTCTGGCGGTCGCCTTTGTCGTCGGGGTGAGCGTGAGCGTCCCCGCCTCGCTGCCGTCGATCCTCGCGCGCGCGGCCCATCTGTTCCCGAGGGAGTCCATGGCGGACCCGTCAACGGCGCGGGGCGAGCGGCCGGGAAAACCGCTCACCGCGGATTCCCCGGGGATCGATCGAGCATCCCCCGCGCGACCTTCAGGTTGTTTCGCGCATCCGGGTCTCCGGGCGCAATCCGCAGCGCGGCCTCGAACTGGGCGATGGCCTGCGGCAGACGCCCCGGGGACCTCGCAAGGGCTATCCCCAGGTCGTTGTGCGCCTTCGCGTACCCCGGATTGAGCCGCAGGGCCTCCTCATACTCGGCAATGGCCTCGGGCAGGCGCCCTGGTACGCCCGCCAGCGCCATCCCGAGGTTGTCGTGCCCCTCGGCGTAGTCCGGCTTCGCGCGGAGCGCGGCCTCGAACTGGGCGATGGCCTCCGGGAGCCTCCCGGGCTCGGCCGCGAGGACGAGCCCGAGGTTGTTGTGCGCCTCCGGGCTCTCGGGCCTCAGGCTGAGCGCCGCCTCGTCCTCGGCCTGCGCGTCGCGCTCGCGCCCCGGGAGCCGCGCGAGGGCCGCGCCGAGCCCGAGGTGCGCCTCGGCGTACGCGGGGTCGATCCGCAGCGCCGCCTCGTACTGGGCGACGGCCTCGGGCAGGCGGCCCGGGAGGGTCGCCAGGGCGCTCCCGAGGTCGCAGCGGGTCTCCGCGGAGCCGGGTTCGATCCGCAGCGAGGCCTCGTACTGCGAAATCGCCTCGGGCAGGCGGCCCGGGAGGGCTGCCAGCGCGAACCCGTAGGCGGTGTGCGCCCGCGCGTTGCCCGGCTGCTTCGCCAGTGTGTCGCTCCAGATCGCGAGCTCGCTGCGATAGTCGTCGTTGCGCTCAAAGGTCATCCAGCCGAGGCAGGCGGCGAGCGCCGCGAGCGGGAGCGCGCCCGCCCTCCCCACCGCCCGGTAGAGGAGCAGGACCCCCGCGCACACGGCGGCGGCGAGGGACAGGTAGGCGCGGTGCTCGGCCGTGGGCTGCCCGGCCAGGGGAATGACGCTCGAGGTCGGGGCGAGCACGACCAGGAACCACGCGCACGCGAAGCCGAGCGCGGGCCAGCGCCGCAGCGCGACGGCCGCGAATGCGAGGAGGGCCGCCAGGCCCAGGGCGTAGGGCGCGGCCTCGGCGGGGTGGCGCAGGCTCGCCAGGCCGTAGTAGAACACGAGCGGATGGGGCCAGACCGACAGCTTCAGGTACAGGAGGACCGAATGGCAGGACATCAGGGCGTAGCGCCACCCCTCCACGCCGTAGGCGAACCCCACGCCGCGCCTGCCCGCGCCCAGGGCGAGCCCCGCCATGAGCGCCCACGCCGACGCGAGCCCCAGGTAGTACCGCCAGCGCAGCCTCAGGGCGGCGCGCAGGGAGCCCGCGCAGAAGGTGCGGTCGTAGAGGAGCACCATCAACGGGGCCGTCGCGATCACCTCCTTGGTCATGGCGCCCAGGAGGCACGCGGCGACCGAGAGGAGCCGCCACCGCCGCGATCCCCCGGCGTCCTCTCCCCTGACGAAGCCATACACCG
>CAYNLL010000084.1:0-9871 GCA_964398015.1 uncultured Opitutaceae bacterium
CTCGTGAACCCGAGGGGGATTCTGTCTTAGTGGCCCGTCAGCTTCTGGAAAAATGGCGCCCGGCCATGGGCGCTCTCTACCCCACATTCGCATGGAAAAAGCCGAGCCTGCCGCCCCGTCCGTAACCGCCAAGGCTGCGCGCACCGCCCGGCTTGCAGCGGACAAGGCGCCTCCCGTCGCCACGCCCGTGGCCGCCAAGGCGCCTCCCGCCGCCGCGCCCGCGGCGCCGCCCGCCTTCCCACCGGAGCGACTGCTCTCCCTGGACGCGCTGCGCGGCTTCGACATGATGTGGATCGTCGGCGCCGACGCCCTCGGCAGCGCGCTCTCCCAGTTCAGGGGGGGAGCGCTCGCGCGCTTCGCTGCGAGGCAGCTCGAGCACGAGGACTGGGCCGGCCTGCACTTCGAGGACCTGATCTTTCCCCTTTTTGTCTTCATGGTGGGCGTCGCTATCCCCTACTCCCTCGACAAGATCATCGAGGCGAAGGGGCAGTCGCAGGCGCGATGGCGCATCCTCAGGCGCACTGTCCTGCTGTTCCTCGCCGGGCTCCTCTACTACGGCGGGATCGCGCACGGCCTGGACCAGCTCAGGCTGATGGGCGTCCTCCAGCGCATCGCGCTCTGCTACGGCGCGGCCTCCCTCATGTACCTCAACCTCTCGCGCCGGGACATCGCCCTGGCGGGGATCGGCCTGCTGGTCGGCTATTGGGCGCTGCTCGCGTTTGTTCCCGTGCCCGGCTTCGGTCCGGGCGACTACCACGAGGGGCACAACCTGACGAACTGGCTCGACTCCCGCCTCCTGCCCCTGCGCAAGTGGGACGGCGACCATGATCCGGAGGGGCTCTTGAGCACGTTCCCCGCTATTGCCACCTGCCTGGTCGGGCTGCTCGCCGGCACGCTGCTGCGCGATCCGGCCAAGCGCCCCTGGGCCAAGGTCGCGCTTCTCGCGGCGGCCGGCGCCGGGCTGCTCGTGGTCGGCCTGGTCTGGGGGCAGCATTTCCCGATCATCAAGAAGATTTGGACGTCCTCGTTCGTGCTGGTGGCCGGGGGATGGTCCCTGCTCCTGCTCGCTGGATTCTACCTGGTCGCCGATGTCCTCTGCATCCGCTCGGTATTCCGGCCCCTGGCTTGGGTGGGCTCCAACGCGCTGGCGATCTACCTGGTGAGCAACGTGGTCGACGTCAACGCCCTCACCGCGCGCCTGGTCGGCGGGGGCGTGGAGGCGGCGCTCAACGCGCTCTGGCCCGGGCTGGGCACGCTCGTGCTCGTCCTCCTCGGGATCGCGCTCTGCGTGCTCCTTTGCGGCTTCCTCTACCGCCGGAGGATCTTCCTGCGCCTGTAGGCCGGGCTCCGCAGCCCTTCAGGCCTTTGTGCCCGTGAGGGCGATGCCCTCGATGAAGCTGCGCTGGGCGAAGAAGAACAGGGTGATGACGGGCAGGATCACCAGGGTGCTTGCCGCCATCAGGTAGGGCCATTCGGTGGCGCCGGACTGGCTCGTCTTCATCGCCTCGAGGCCCAGGGCGAGCGTGAAGTCGCGCTCGTCGGTGAGGTAGATCAGCGGACCGAGGAAGTCGTTCCAGGCGCCGAGGAAGGTGAACAGCGCCACGACCACGAGCGCGGGCCGGCACAGCGGAAGGATGATCTGCCAGAAGATCCTGAACTCGCCACAGCCGTCGATCCGAGCCGCCTCGGAAAGGTCCCTCGGGATCGTGCGGAAGAACTGCCGCAGCAGAAAGACGTTGAAGGCGTTCGCAAAGAACGAGCCCACCCAAAGCGGCTGCAGCGTTCCGACCCACCCCATCCAGCGGAAGAGGCCGTAGAGGGGGATCATCACGACCGGGAACGGGATCATCATCGTCGCGAGCAGGAGGCCGAAGAGGCGGTCGCGTCCCCGCCACTCCAGCCGGGAGAAGCCGTAGGCGACCAGCGCGCTGGAGAGCACCGTGCCGGCGACGTTGAGGACACACAGGATGAGCGTGTTGGCCAGGTACCTCGAGAAGTGCTTCATGGCGCGGATCGCCCGCGGGAAATTCTCCCAGCGCAGCGAGACCCGCGAGCGGATCGACGCCTCGGGGACCACGTCGCGGATTCTTCCCTGGAGGTCGCTGATCTCGCGCCAGGGGGCGGAGGCCGAGGCGGGGATGATACGCAGGACCGTGACCGCAAGCGGCGCCCCCATCCTCGGCTGCCACACGCCGTTTGCCACCGCGTCCCCGGGGAGCACCACCGGCTGCGGCGCCCCCTGCTCCAGCGCCCACACGCTCGGCTCCGTCACGGCCGCACCGGGCCAGACCTCCTGGAGCCGGCCGCCCAGCGGGGCCTCGAAACGGCGCGGCAGCCACGCGTGCGTCTGCTGCTGGGTCTGGCTCAGGGGCTTTAGCGAGGTGACGACCATCCACGCAAAGGGGGTGACGAACATCGCCGCGCCCGCGGCGAGGGCCAGGTAGACGAGGATCTTGGCGGGAAGGCGCACGGCGGGCTAGTCCCCCTGGTAGTGCACCAGCCCGCGCGAGATCCGCGACGCGAGCCACGTGAGCGTGAGGATCAGCAGGCAGAGGATCCATGCCATCGCGGAGGCGTACCCCATGTGCCGGTATTCAAACGCGTTGTAATAGATGTAGATCGCATAGAACAGTGTCGATCGCTCGGCCCCCCCCATCACCACGGCCGTGGTGAACACCTGCAGGCCGCCGATGATGCCGATCAGGAGGTTGAAGTAGATCACCGGAGAGATCGCCGGGAGCGTAACGTGGCGCAGCCGCCTCCACGCGGACGCCCCGTCGATCATCGCCGCCTCGATCAGCGAGCGGGGCACGCCCTGGAGCGCCGCCAGGTAGATCACCACCGTGTTACCGCAGCCCCAGAGGGACACCAGCGCCAGCGAGGGCTTCGCCCAGGCCGGGTCGTCGATCCACTGCGGCGGATGGGAGATCCCGAGGGCGATCAGCGCGTGGTTCAGGAGCCCGGCGCGCCCGTTCAGGATCCACAGCCAGACCATGGCCCCCGCGACGGCGGGCACGAGAGAGGGCAGGTAGTAAATCGCGCGGAACACGCCCTGGAGGCGCACGGGCTGGTTGAGCAGCAGCGCGAGGGCCAGCGCAGAGACGAGCCCCACCGGGAGGGCCATGAGATTGAAGACGAGTGTGTTGTAGACCGACTGCCAGAACACGTTGTCGGAGACCATGTCCTTGTAGTTGAGGAGGCCCACCCACACGGGCGGCGACAGCACGTCGTAGTCGCAGAAGGAGTAGTAGATGGACGCGCAGACCGGGTAGAGCGTGAGCGCGGCGAACCCGATGAGCCACGGGCTCACGAAGGCGAGGCCGGTCCACGTGCGCCGCCGCTCACCAGCTGTCATAGGACCTCCATTCGGCGAGACGCTCGTCGCCCACCCTGTCCCAGCGCTGCATCACGCGGTCGTACCTGGACTGGATGCGCTGCTGGACCTCTCCCAGCGCCTCGGCGGGCGTTTCGCGGAGGTTTTGTACGCGCTCGCGCGCCACCGCGAGTTCCGCGTCGTACTCGTGCCACATGGACAGCCGCGGGACGGAGCGGGCTGCCGGGCTTCGCGCCAGTCCCATGAAGAGCGCGATTGCGGGGTTGGGATGGTCCTTGAGGAAGGCGCCCGACACCTCGCGCAGCGCGGTGAACTTCTGCTGGGACCGGGCCAGCTTCTCGGCCACCTCCTGGCGCTGAAGGTAGCAGATGAACTCAAGCGCCTCGCGCGGATGAAGCGCACCGCGGGGAATGACGACGACGTCGCACTGGGCGAGCGTGACCGGGAAGCCTCCCCCGACGCCGTCCGCCGCTGGGCAGGCGGCGACCCCCCACTCCATGCCGGGGGCGTACTTCTCGATGAAGTTTGTCATCCACGGGCCCTGGACGACCATCGCCTCCGTGCCCCCGAGGAACGGGCTCTGCGCCGACTGGGAGACGCCGAAGCCCTCGATGAAGTTGCGCATGTTCTCGACGCCGTAGGTCCGGGCCGTCTCCGCCAGCCATCCGTAGGCGGCGAGGTTTCCCGCGTCGTTGGCGAGGATCCGGCGGCCGCCGTCGTAGTACCTCGCGCCGAACCAGCAGCCCCAGCCCGACAGGAACATCCCCGCGTCCTGGGGAAGGTGGCCGACCTGGACCAGCGTGTAGCGCCTGCCCTCGCGCTCCTGCGGCGTCAGGTCGTCGAACGAGACGCGCACGAGCCGGCCCGCGCGCTCCAACTCGACCACGGTCAGCCGCCGGCTCATCGCCTCGAACTCGGCGAAGGTGGCCGGGGGCTTCTCGGGATCGAGCCCAGCCGCGCGGAAGAGCTTCTTGTTGTAGAAGAGAGCGACGCAGCCCGGCGTCGTCGGCAGGCCCCAGGTATAGCCGCGGTGCCGGCACAGGTTCCAGAACAGCGGGATGTAGCGGTCGGCGCCGATGCCGGCCTTGGCCAGCCCGCGGTCGAGCGGCATGAGCGCCCCCTTCTCCGAGAAGTCCGGGATGTTCTCGGACCAGAGTCCAGCGACGTCCGGCGGGTGGCCGCTCGAGGTGGCGAGAAGCAGCTTGATGTCAACCTGGCTCACGGAGAGGAACCTCACCTCGATCCTGTCCTGGCTGCGGTTGAAGTCGTCGATCACCGCCTGCATGGAGTCCGCCTCGAAGCCGCTCCACTTTTCCCAGTAGTTGACGACCACGCGCCCGCCGGTTCCGCTCTCGTCGCGCCTGGCGCACCCAAAGGCGAAAAGGACAGAAAATGCGGCAAGGATTAGCCTGCGTGATAGGGGTACGGGCATGGCCTGGCGCCCACCAGTACTACGGCGCCAGCCGGACAGTGCCGAGGCCAAAGCGTTCGTCGGCGCGCTGGTAGTAGCGCCAGCTCAGCTCCAAAGAAGGGTCCCATTCATTGGTGCTCGCCGCCGTCACGCTCGCCGTGACGTCGATGTCCAGGTCCGGACGCGGGACGATTCCGAGCTCCGACCAGGAGATGTCGGAATCCACCGCGTAGCCATGCTCGATCATGCGGATCTGGGCCTTCACCGCGCGGTCGTGGAACCACTCCATCGCCGAGCCGTCGGGCCTGTAGGCAAACTGGAAGTTGTCCTGCGTGAGCCAGGTCAGGCCGTCCCTCTTCGGGTTGATGAACAGCTCGACGGAACGCCGCCCCGCCGGGGGCGGAAAGCCCGACGGCGTGTCCAGCGCCTCCGCGTGGAAATGCAGCGCCTGCTTGTCCCACGTGAGCGCAAAGCGAAGCTCGACGTCCGGGTCGCCGGGGCGCACGTCGGCCACCGAGACCTTGTACTCCGGCCCCTTCACGAGGATCCACTGCCACTTGTCCCGGGGAAGGCTGGAGCGCACCACCTCGGCGCGGCGCTGGGGCGGCACCACGGTCGGCAACGCGAGCTCGTTGCGCGCAAAAAGGGAGTCGTCCGGCCCGAAGGCGGCCGCGGCGAACTCGCCGATCTCCGCGCGCCCCGCCTGGACCATCGGGTCCTGCTGGAACCATTCGCGAAGGCTGTTGGGGGCAAGCAGGTTGGCGAGGCTGAGCAGAAGCAGGCACCGGTCGTCGTCGCTGGCCTGCTCCAGCCAGCCCGCCGGCAGCAGCGCCGACTTCAATCCCTCCGCAACCTCGTCCGGGCATTTCTCGATCAGCAGCGCGGTGCTCTGCACGTCGTAGGGGAACCTCAGGGTCGAGGTCTTGCGCTTTTCCACCGCGATCGCGTACGCCAGCTGGGCAGCGGACGCCCCCGTCACGATCGAGCGCTCGTCGAGCCATAGACCGGGCATCATCTGGTCGACGACATGCGCCGGCTCGAGGACGCGGACGTGGCCCGCGGCCACCGACGAGCGCTTGAGGTCCGACCACGCCGAGGCCGGACGAGCGCCGGATGCGATCTCGAGGAAGACCGCCAGCCTGCTCGACGAGCCGAGGAGGTTCGAATCGAGGGCGACGCCCTTCCAGTCGATCGCGTTCAGCTGGCGTGTCGCCTCTGGTGCCAGCTTCGGAATGGCGTTGCGGAGCGTCAGGAGACTCGCGGCGTAGGGGGCGAGCGCGCGCCCCGTCGACGGCAGCGAGGGCGCCTTGAGCATGTGGGTGATGCGGCTTACCGCGTCGTTCTCCGGGATGAGCCCGAGGGTGGTCGCCGCAAGGACGGAGGACAGCCGCAGGCCAAGCGCGTTACTGGCAACGGGCTGGGATTCAATCGAGCTCCAGGCCCGCGCGGCCAGCTCGTGCAGTCTCTCCTGGTCGGCCCATGGGAGGTCGCGCTTCTGCGAGACGAACCCGGCGCGCATCAGGGCGCGCTGGACCTCCGGCGCCTGCATGAACACGGCCCAGACAAAGCCGGTCCTGGCGTTTTCCGCCTGCAGCAGCGTGATCCCAAGGTCTATGCCGATGACGTCCGAGTCCACCCAGCCGGTCTCGGGATTGAACGCGTCCACGAATCCATAGCGGCTCCATATCCGATTGTCATACGCCGTGCGCATGAATCTCAGCGTGATCATGGCTTCGCTGGGCACGAACGGCACGGAACCCGCGGCGGCGCAAGGCGCGATCGTGCCGTCGAGGGAGTTGGCGTCGATCGTCCGCGGCGGCCCGCCCCACGCCTTGTAGCCGTCGGCAGAATCCGAGGACGTCAGGCCCCAGAGCCTCTGGCCCCAGCTCGGGAATTCGGTGCGCAGGTCCACGCAGAACTGGCGCTGGGCGAGCGAGGCCAGGATAGAGTTCTGGTAGTAGTCGGCATAGGCGTCCCGAAGGCCCCGGAAGTCGACGTAGGCGTGCGTGAACTGGTGGATGAAGAGCTGCGGCCCCTCGATGAAATGGAAGCCTGCGTACGTGCCGACCGGCACGCGGGCCCAGGTGTCCCAGTATCCGGCCGGGAGCGGCCGCTCGGTCGCACCCATGCCGAGGAAGCTGAGCATCATGTCCTCCGCGTACTTGTCCCACCGGTAGCGCGAGAAGCCCTCCTCGTCGTCCCAGGCCATCGCGAGGGTCTGACCGTCGTTGAGGAACCACTCCCAGTCGACATCATGGATCAGGCGGTTGACCAGGGCCGTGATCTCGGGGTCGGCAAAATACTCCCGCGCCATGATGGCGCCCGCGAAGAACAGCCCCGTGTCGATCGGCGACACCTCGCACTTCCATGCGCGCTCGCCGGTGTCCATGTCCATGAAGTGATAGAAGAAGCCGTGCCTGCGCGGGGCCTTGTCGGCCAGGAAATGCAGGGCCTTGCGCACCTGCGTCACCGCCTTGTCCCGGTCGACCCATCCGCGCTGGGTCGCCACCGCCCACGCGCTCAGCGAAAAACCGGAGGCGGCGATGCTCGCCTTCCCCGGACTGGGCAGGCCGTCCGACCGAGCGCGGTCGCGCACGAGGCCCGTTGTCGGGTCGGCCTGCTCCACGAAGAACCGGAAGGCAGAGACCTGAATCTCGTTGAGCAGCAGATCATCCTCGGGGGAGAGGACCGCGGCCGGCCGCGCCCCGGGCCAGGCCTGGACGGACGGCGCAGAGGGCGCCGCCGCGCCCATGTTCAGCGAAAGGATTATCAGTAGTACATTGGCCCATAATATCTTATATAATGAGTATCGTTGGGCCCTGGGCATAGAAATCACGGGGTTATTTTGGCCATCTGCCGCCGGCGGGGGCGGCCTACGGGGGTTGCACCAAAGCTAAATAATGCAAACGTTGTCACGGCAATAAGAAATTCCGGGATTCGCGGGCAGAGTGCCAGCGAATCGGCGGGCGCGCAACCGCTCCGGCCGTTTCGGCGGGAAAAGGAACCCCGGCCGCCGGCCATCCCTGCAGGGGTCCCGACCCGCCACAGCGGCTGCAAATATTTGCAAGAGTTTGCTTGCAGGCGACAAGCTTTGCAATTGTCTCTCGTCGTCGAGCCTCGGCGAAATGTCCTTCCATTCACGTTCAAAGAAGCCCAAGGACGGGATTGTGCAAATCGCGACACGCCTCGGCGTCTCGCCGTCCACGGTGTCCCGAGCGCTCAGACAGGAGACAGCCCACTTGGTCAGCCCTGCCCGCCGCAAGGAGATCCTCGACCTGGCCGATCGCCTGCGTTTCTCCCCCAATCCAGGGGCGCGCATCCTTCGCAGGGGGCTCAACGCCACGCTGACGGTGGTCGTGCCTCTCGATGAGAACATTTTTTTCTCGGAATTCTATGGCCGTTTCCTCGCCGGCTCGCTCCATGCGGCAGCGACGCGCAGCTGGGATGTGCACATCTGCACGCTTCACAAGACGCCGCGCACCGACTTCAGGGAGGCGCTGCAGCACCTAGGTCTGGACTCCTCTGGCATCATCTACCTGGCTGAGCCCCTGTCCGAGGGGGATGTCCAGAAGCTCCAGGGTTACCGAAGGCCGCTGGTCCTGACCCGCTCAGTGCTGCCGCCGAACGTCGATCCCGCGCTCCTTGGCGTGCCCGTCGTGGGCATCGACAACATCGGAGGGGCGCGTTCGGCGGCGAATCTGCTGCTGCAGCTCGGCCACAGGAAGATCGGATTGCTGCTGGGCCCGCCGGGATCCAGGGACGCGCGCGAGCGCAAGGAGGGTTACCTGGAAACGCTCAAGCGCTGCGGCGCTGAGCCACGGCCCGAATGGATCTATGAGGGTCCATTCAACGCGGAGACCGGCCGCCTGGGCATGACCGCCTTCCTGCGCGGCGCCGAGCGCCCCACGGGACTCTGCTGCGCGAACGACGAAATCGCCTTTGGCGCCATCGACGCCGCGCGGTCGGCCGGTCTAAACTGTCCAAACGATCTGTCGATCGTCGGCTTCGACGACGGCCTTTGGGCCACTGTTTGCCGGCCGGCATTGACAACGGTGCGACAACCGCTCGCTGACCTCGCCGAACGCGCGGTCAGCATCCTGGTCGAGGCGGCCACCCGCCCCATGCAGCACCAGAGCCCCGTTCCCGGCAGCCTTGCCGCTGCCCTCGTGATTAGGGACTCGACGCAGGTTCTGGCCCGGCCGACCCCATAGGACGTTACCATTCGGGTTGTTAGGTATTCATGTCGCGGGCCTGGCGCCTGTGCCTCAGGGGCGCCGCCCAGGCCGCCAACCCCCACCAGCGCCGCCCCCCTTCAAACGGTCCTCAATTTCCGATTCGTCATAACTGCGCGGCGCCGTCCAGCATTTGTGTTGATTTGCAAATGTTGTCATATAAACATCCGCAACCCCTCCGACGCCCCCTTTTCGTCGGCCATTGATCTGCAACAACCAACTACGTGCCGATGACATGCCATGCGCGAATCAGTCGCTTGCCTAGCGTGCGAGCCCCCAACTTCGCCCTGATCCCAATGCCCTTCGCATTCATCGGTCCGCGCAGACCCTCGTTCGGTGCCGCCGCGACGCACTGAGGCAGCCTCGTCGGGCGGCGACCGGGCAGCGGCCGCGCGGCCGTCCGCAACGGACACGGCTTGGATCGTGAAGGTCAAGACCGCAGGGGACTTTGCGGCAACGACGCTTACCTCCGCGTCGGGCCTGGAGGCGCAGGTCACCTTAAGCGGCGCGCTTTTTGCGCTGCGGCACGGCAACACGCTGATCAACCAATTCCTCCCCGGCCCTGCCGAGAACGGCTTCTTCCGGTTGATCGTGCGCTGGCGCGCCGCCGACGGCACGGCCGGCTGGGCCCCGCTGGTCGGCTCTGGATTCTCGCACAAGAGGCGTGGCACCGGCGCCATGGAGTGGATCTCCACTCCCACCGCCGGCCTGACCGCTTGGGTGACGTTGGCCCTTCATCCCGACAAGGCCGCATGGGCCTGGCACGTGCTTCTGCACCGTGCCTCGGGGGCGCGCCTCGAGGCCGACGTCCTCATGGCCCAGGACTTGGGCCTAGGCAATCTCGGCGCGGTACGCAACAGCGAGGCGTTCACCTCGCAGTATGTTGACCTGCTG
>CAYNLL010000085.1:0-6194 GCA_964398015.1 uncultured Opitutaceae bacterium
GTTCCTTTTCTTCTGCAAGGCCGTCGTCGAGACGATGCGCCTGGCCAACCTCGGCGCGGACATCGTCCACGCCCACGACTGGCAGGCCGCCCTGCTCCCCACGCTCCTTCGCGACGCCGAGCGCCGCTTCGGCGTGACGCTCGCGATGAAGACCATCTTCACGATCCACAACATCGCGTTCCAGGGCCTGTTTCCCGCCGGGTGCTTCCCGAGGACGAACCTGCCCGACGAGCTCTTCGGCGTCGACGGGCTCGAGTATTACGGGCAGGTCAACTACATGAAGGGGGGCATCCTGTTCTCCGACCGGGTGACGACGGTCAGCCCGCACTACGCCAAGGAGATCCAGACCTCGGATTTCGGGTGCGGCCTCGAGGGCGTGGTGCAGACACGCGCCGACGACCTCTACGGCCTCGTCAACGGCGTCGACGACGCCGTGTGGAACCCGGCGATCGACGCGCGGATCCCGGCGCGCTACACGGCGGACAACCTGGCCGGCAAGGTGGAGTGCAGGCGGGAGCTCCTGAAGCTCTGCGGTTTCGACGTGGGCTTCGCGGGGCCGGTGTTCGCGATGATCTGCCGCCTGACGGAGCAGAAGGGCGTGGACCTCGTGATCGCGAACGCGCGGTTCTTCACCGAGAGGGAATGCCGCCTGGTCGTGCTGGGAACGGGAGACCGGCACATGGAGGCGGAGCTGCGCGCCATCGGGGAGGCGGCCCCGTCCAAGGTGTTCATCTGCACCCGGCTCGACGAGGCCATGAGCCACCTGATCGAGGCGGGGGCGGACTTCTTCCTGATGCCCTCGCACTTCGAGCCCTGCGGCCTCAACCAGATGTACTCCCAGGTCTACGGCACCGTCCCGGTGGTCAGCCGAGTCGGGGGCCTCGTCGACACGGTGAGGGACGCCGATGAGGACAACGCCGGGGGCACGGGCATCATGTGCGCGCCCACGGCCGAGGCGCTCCTCGACGGGCTCGACCGCACGCTCAAGCTCTACGGCAACAAGCCGCGCTACGCCGCGGTCCAGCGCCGCGGCATGGCCCGCGACTTCAGCTGGAGGACAGCAGCGACCGCCTACGAGGCGCTCTACCGCGAGTCGCTGTGACGCCGGCGCTCGTCTGGTTCCGACGCGACCTTCGACTGAGGGACAACCCGGCCCTCAGCGCGGCGGTGGCCCGCGGCGGGCCGGTGGTGGCGGTGTTCGTGCTGGACGACGCCGCGGAGGGCCGCTGGCCCCCCGGGGCGCCGTCGCGCTGGTGGCTGCACCATTCGCTGGCGGCCCTCGATGCCTCGCTTTGCGAGCGGGGATCTCGCCTGATTCTTGAGCGGGGTGACGCGGCAGGCGCGCTGGCCCGCGTCGCGCGCGCCTCGGGCGCGGGGGCGGTCTACTGGAACCGCCGCCACGAGCCTGCGGCGCTCGCCGGCGACAGGGCTGCGGCCGCCGCGCTCGCGGCGCTCGGCCTCGAGACGCGGGACTTCAACGCGGGGCTGCTCTTCGATCCCGGGTCGGTCTCCAACCGGCAGGGCCGCCCCTTCCAGGTCTTCAGCCCCTTCTGGCGGCGCTGCCTGGAGCTTCCGGTCGAGGCGCCGGTGCCGCTTCCGCCGGGCCGCTTCCGCCGGCCCGCCGCTTGGCCGCGCTCCCTCGCGCTGGAGGAGCTGGGCCTGCTCCCGGCGGCCCGACGCGACGAAGGGCTCGCCGGGACGTGGCGCCCGGGCGAGAAGGGGGGAGCCGCGCGGCTTCGCCGCTTTGCCGCGGGCGCGCTCGCCGCCTACGCGGAGGGCCGGGACAGGCCGGATCTCGACGGGACATCGATGCTTTCGCCCTGGCTGCATTTCGGCTCCGTCGGGCCCCGCCAGGTGTGGGCGGCGGTAGGCGCCCTCTCCCGGGAGACGGGCGTCTTCCCGCCGAGCAACGGGGCCCGGGTCTTCCTTTCCGAGATCGGCTGGCGCGAGTTCGCCCATCACCTGCTCTTCCATTTCCCGGGGACGCCCGAGGCTCCGCTGCGCCCCGCCTTCGGGAAGTTCCCCTGGGCCCGCGATCCGGGCGGCCGGATGATGCGGGCGTGGCGGGAGGGAAGGACGGGCTACCCGATTGTCGACGCCGGGATGCGCCAGCTCTCCGGCATGGGATGGATGCACAACCGCGTGCGCATGGTCGTGGCCTCGTTCCTCGTGAAGCACCTGCGGCTGCCGTGGACCCAGGGCGCGCGCTGGTTCTGGAACGCCCTGGTCGATGCGGATTTGGCGAACAACACGCTCGGATGGCAGTGGTCCGCCGGCTGCGGGGCCGACGCCGCCCCCTATTTTCGGATATTCTCCCCGGTCCGGCAGGGTGCGCGCTGGGACCCGAGGGGAGACTATGTGCGCCGGTGGGTGCCCGAGCTGGCCCGGATGCCGGCCGCGTTCATCCACAGGCCGTGGGACGCGCCGGCCGACGTCCTTGCGGATGCCGGCGTTCGCCTGGGGGACTCCTATCCCCGCCCCGTGGTCGACCATGCGGCCGCGCGGTCGGCTGCGCTCGACGCCTTCCGTGGCCTGCGCGCACGCGGTGCCGCATGATGCTTGCTGTTTTTGGCCGGTTTAATGGGAATTGGCGATGCCCTGCTGGACGCCCGTTCCACTGAGATGAAGGTTCTCGTTTCCGGAGCCTCGGGATTGATCGGCCGCGCCCTCGTGGGGGCCCTCAAGGGTGACGGCCACGAGGTGACGCGCCTGGTGAGGCGATCCGCCGCATCCCCCGACGAGCTGGCCTGGAATCCCGCGACGGGGGAGCTGCCCCTGGAGGCCTGCCGCGCGTCCGAGGCCGTGATCAACCTCTGCGGCGCCCCGATCGCGGCGTCGCGGTGGACGACCAAGAGGCGCTTTGAGATCCGCGGCAGCCGAATCGACCCGACGCAGGCGCTGGCGCGGGTGTTCTTGGAGCCCGGCTCCGAAGGACGCCAGGGCCCCCGGATACTCGTCAACGCATCGGCCACCGGAATCTACGGCGACCGCGGAAACCTTGAGCTCAGCGAGGCGAGCGGCGTGGGCAGCGGCTTCCTGGCGGGGCTCTGCAGCGACTGGGAGGGCGCGGCGATGGCCGCGGCGGAGTCGGGCGCCCGCGTCGTCTGCCTCAGGTTCGGCGTGGTCCTGTCCCAGGAGGGGGGCGCGCTCCACAGGATGATCCCGTTCTACAGGGCCGGCCTGGGCTGCCCGCTGGGAACCGGCCGGCAGTGGATGAGCTGGATCGCGCTCGAGGACGCCGTCGGCGCGATCCGATTCGCGCTGTCCGAGGCCGGCCTCTCGGGCCCGGTGAACGTGGTCTCACCGAACTCGGTCACCAACGCGGGGTTCACGCGGGCGCTGGGGAGGATCTTCGGGCACCAACTGCCCATGCCGATCCCTCCCTTCGTGCTGAGGGTCGCCTTCGGGTCCGTGGCCGACGAGGCCCTGCTCGCGAGCGCCCACGTGGTCCCGGCCAAGCTGGCGCGGGCGGCGTATCCGTTCCGTTACAAGAATCTGGAGGATGCTCTGTATCAGGCGCTTGCTCTTGAGAAGGCGGACACCTGAGGATCAAAAACGTGCTTCCCATGAGGGTGGGCATCGGTATGTTTGTCCCTCCCTATGGAGAAAACCCTGATCATTTTTAAGCCGGACTGCATGGAGAAACGGCATGTGGGGAACGTGCTGGACCGCTTCGAAAAGGCGGGATTCTCGATAGTGGGCTGCAAGCTCGTCCGCCTCACGCCCAAGCTCCTGCGGGAGCACTACGCGCACGTCGCCGACATGCCGTTCTACCCCGAGATCGAGAAGTTCATGAGCTCGCGCCCGGTGATCGTCATGGCCCTCGAGGGCCAGTCGGCCGTGCGCCGGGTGCGCGACCTGCTCGGGCCCACCGATTCCCGCAAGGCGGCGAAGGGGACCATCCGCGGCGACTTCGGGACGGAGATGATGCGCAATGTCGTGCACGCCTCCGACAGCGTAGAGAACGCGAAGCTGGAGCTCGCCCGCTTCTTCGACCCGTCCGAGATCCTGACGGCCTGACGGGACCTGGCGGGGCGTCCCGACCGCGCCCTATCTCGCCGCGCCCCGGGCGACCCTGATGCCGGCCATGGCCTCGTAGACCTTGACCACGGCGGCATCATCCTCGTGGGCGTGGCCCGAGGCCGCGGCCGTGATGAAGAGCTGATGGGCAAGGGCGGCAAGGGGGGCCGGGAAGCCCATCTCGCTTGCGGTCTCCAGGACGATCCCGAGGTCCTTCACGAAGATGCTGACCGCGCTCAGCGGCCTGTAGTCGCCCGCGAGCATGTGCGGCACCCGGTTCGTGAACATCCACGAGTTGCCCGCGCTGTTTGAGATCACGTCGTAGAGCACCTGCGTGTCGATCCCCGATTTGGCCCCGAAGGCGAGGGCCTCGGCGGCGAGGGCGATGTGGGCGCCGGCGAGCAGCTGGTTCACGGTCTTCACGGCGGAGCCCATCCCCGGCTCGCTTCCCAGCCTGAAGACCTTGGAGGCCGTCGAGGCGAGGATGGCGTCGCTTGCGTCGAAGGCCGCGCCGCTGCCGGAGGCCATCACGGAGAGCGTGCCGTTCCTTGCCGCGACGACGCCCCCGCTGACGGGCGCGTCGAGCAGGGGATGGCCGGCGGCCGCCAGGCGGGCCCCGAGCGCCCGGCTGAACGAGGCCGAGACGGTGCTGTGCACGATGACGGGGGCGCCGGCGTCCAAGGCCTCGAGCGCGCCGTTCGCCCCGAAGAGGACCTCCTCTACCTGCTCCGAGTTGACCACCATCAGGATCAGGGCGCGGGCTCCCCGCGCGGCCTCGGCGGGGGTTTCCGCCCATCTCCCGCCGAGGCCGAGCCAGGCGTCGCGGGCTTCGGGGCGGACGTCATGTGCCGTCACGGGGTGGCCGCGGCTGAGGAGGCGGGAGGCGATGCCCATGCCCATCGCGCCCAGGCCGATGAATCCGATCGTGGGGCTTTCATTCATGTTGGCGGGGGGTTGCGGGCCAGCATGGGCCCCAGGGGCCCGGTGGCAACGGCGCGCGAGGGCGCCATTTGCATTGATGGGGGCCCACCCGCGGGTGAAAGTGCGCGCCGGGACATGAAGATCGTCATCACAGGGGGAGGGGGTTTCCTCGGGCAGCGGGTGGCCAGGGCCCTTCTCGCCGACGCCCGGGTCGAGCGCATCGTGCTCGCGGACGTGGCCCCGGTGGGCGCGCCCGCCGAGGACGCCCGCATCGTCCCCTGGCAGGTGGACCTCGCCGAGGAGGGCGCCGCGGCCGCGGTCATGGAGGGCGCCGCGGCCGTCTTCCACCTTGCCGCGGTCGTCAGCGGGCAGGCCGAGGCGGAATTCGACGTCGGGATGAGGGTCAACCTCGACGGCACGCGGAGCATGCTCGAGGCCGCGCGCGCCGGCAAGCGCCGGCCGGTCTTTGTCTTCGCCAGCTCACTGGCCGTGTTCGGCCCGCCGCTGCCCCCCGTCGTCAGCGAGGAGACCGCGGTCCACCCGCAGTCGTCCTACGGGGCCCAGAAGGCCATCGGCGAGCTGCTGGTCGCAGACTACAGCCGCAAGGGCTACGTCGACGGCAGGGTCCTGAGGCTGCCGACGGTGTGCGTGCGCCCCGGCCGGCCCAATGCGGCCGCCTCTTCCTTCGTCAGCGGGATCATCCGCGAGCCGTTGCACGGCGAAAAGGCCGTCTGCCCGGTGGGACGCGAGCTCGAAGTGTGGCTGGCCTCGCCCCGCGCGACCGTTGCCAACCTGGTCCACGGGTGGTCGCTGCCATCCGTGGTGCTCGGTGCGCGCCGGGTCATCAACCTGCCCGGAATCACCGTCACCGTGGCGGCGATGATCGAGGCGCTGGAGCGCGTCGGCGGCCTGCAGGCCGCGGCCCTGGTCGAGTTCAGGGAGGATCCCGTCGTCAAGAGGATCGTTTCAAGCTGGCCGGCACACATCGACGCGAGCCGCGCCCTCGAGCTGGGTTTCGTCCGGGACGCCGGATTCGAGTCGGTCGTCCGCGAGTTCCTGGCGGACGAGGCGGCCTCGGGCGGCGTCAAAGCCGGCTGATCAGGTCGCGCAGGGAGTCGGGCCCCCCGACGTTGCCCGGCCAGACGACGAGCCTCAGCCCGGGGTGGCGGGTCTCGGGCCCCATCTCCCACACGGGCACCCCGGCGGCGGCCTGCCCGAGGACGAGGGCGCGGCGCATCCCGAGTCCGCGCAGG
>CAYNLL010000085.1:6204-8219 GCA_964398015.1 uncultured Opitutaceae bacterium
CAGGGCGATGTCGCTCGAGGTGATGCCGCCCTTGGAGACGAGGACCCGCGGCCGCTCCGGGATCGCGCGGACGATGCGCACCAGCGCGTCTGAAACGATCCGCCCGGCCCCGAGGTCGCCCGCCGTGCCGAGCGCGCTCTCGCGCCCGCGGCTGGTAAAGACGACGGCATGGCGCCCGGCGCGCAGCGCCTCCGTGGCGGCCCCGGCCACGCGGGCAACCTCGGCGTCCCGCAGCGAGGCGTCCGCGAGGCGGTCGACCACGACCTCGGTCCCGCAGGTGCCGGAAAGCGCGAGGAGCGATTCGAGCTGGGCCGTGGTCCTGCCGACGTAGGAGCCCACGACCACGAGCGCTCCCGACGGCCCGTCCGCGCAGAACTCGGACGCGGCGAGCAGAGGCCTGGCGTCGATCGCCGCCCGGACGCGCACAAAGCTGGCCGCGGTCCGTTGCAGGTAGCGCCTTCCCTCGGCCTCGGCGAGGAGCAGCCCGTGGACGAACACCTCCAGGTCGCTGTAGGCGGCGGCGTTCACGACCATGTAGGCCCCCCGGGGCAGCTCCAGGAGGCTCCTGCGCACCCGCGCGGCCCCGTCCCGCCCCCGGAGCATGCCCAGGTCGATCGAGGCCACCTCGCCCGAGCGGACGGCTCCGCCCGTCTTCTCCTCGATCCAGTCCGTCAGCCGGGAGCTGCGGTAGCCGAAGCTCGCATCGCGCGCGAACTCGGTCTCTCCCGCGGGCACAAGGCGGCCGGCCTCGGAGACATAATGCACGTTGCCGATCGTGTACCGGCCCCCCTCGAAAAAGGCCGGCGCGACGATCGTCGCGTCGGCCCTGCGCCCGAGCCCCTCCTCGATCGCGCCGAGCTCGGCCGCAAAATGCCCCCGGAGCGTGGAGTCGCTCCGGCTGATGACGGTGAATTCCTGGCCGGTCTGCGCCCCGGCGGCCAGCAGGTTGGCCGCCACCTCGCGGTTGAGCGCCGCCGCCGCGGGGGCCGCGAGGCTCCTGGAATTGGTCAGGACGTAGAAGCAGGACCTGGGATCGGACAGGGCTCCCGCGAGCGAGGACACGGACCAGTCCCCGAGGACGTCGACGCCGTGGACCGTCTGGGTGCCGGTCGGGTCGTCGTCCAGGACGACCGCCTTTAGCCGGCTCGCGCCCACGAGCTCGCGCACCCGGGCGAGATCGTTTCCCGGGAACGGGGCGGGGAGCGTTTCCAGCATGGGGTCCTGCATGTCGCGAGGTTCTAGGAACGGCGGCGGCTTTCGGGGCGCAAGAACCTTTCGCGGCCGGCGCTCTGCCGCCCCCCGCGCAGGGGTCGCCGCGCGATGGCTTGCAACGCGGGCGGAAGGCGCTAACCTATGCCCCGACAGGGAATTGCTGCGGTAAATCTACATATCAAGATGAACGCGTCGCGT
This sequence comes from uncultured Opitutaceae bacterium, assembly GCA_964398015.1. Classification (GTDB taxonomy): domain Bacteria; phylum Verrucomicrobiota; class Verrucomicrobiia; order Opitutales; family Opitutaceae; genus Palsa-1447. Next base: position 7,615 of record CAYNLL010000085.1, read on the forward strand.
GCGCTTCGGGTTGGCGGCTGGTTCCTCGGCGCCTGCGGCGCGACGCTCCTGGCCGCCCAAGCGGCGCAGGGCGTCGACGGGATTACCGCCGTGTCCTCGAAGACAAGCAACGGCTACGTGCGCGAGAGGCTGCCCGACGGCTCCTACGCGCCCGAGGCGTTCGGGTTCGGCGACGGCGGGCGGCTGGACGGGACATTCCGCGACCCGTCGATCGACAAGCTCACCTTCATGGATGTCGCCCGAGCCCTGGCGGGCCCGCTGTCAGCCAAGGGCTACGTCCCCGCACGGGACCTCGACTCCGAGAGGCTGCTCATCATGGTCTACTGGGGGACGACGCTGGTGCCGGAGCCGCTCAGGACGTCGACCGGGAACATGGCGCACAACGGCGCCATCCTCTACATGGACAACGCGCAGCGCGACATCCTCGACTACAAGAACGCCAAGATCCTGGGCTACGACGCGGAGACCTCCATCCAGACCGACTTCGGGAATTTCACGCAGGCGTCCGGCCTCCACGGGCTGCTCCAGGACGAGCTTGTCTCGGAGCTCGAGGACAACCGCTATTTCGTGGTGCTGATGGCGTACGACTTCCAGGCCTTCAGGAG
>CAYNLL010000085.1:8229-9860 GCA_964398015.1 uncultured Opitutaceae bacterium
GGCAGGGCAAGCACACGATCCTCTGGCAGACGCGCTTTAGCGTGAACGAGGCCCACAACCGGTTCGACAGGGCGCTCCCGGGGATGGCCCAGTATGCCTCGCAGTATTTCGGCCAGGACAGCCGCGGGCTCATCCGCCGCGTGATCCCCGAAGGGCGCGTCGACGTGGGCGAGCCGACGGTCATCGACACGCAGTTCCAGAACAGGAAGTAAGGGCGCCCTGGGCCCCTGCGGGCCGGGGCGCGCCCCACGCCTACTTGGACAGCTCCACCGGCTGAAACTCGGGGTGGCCCGTCTGCCAGAGCAGGAAGGCGTACTGGCCCGCGAAGTTCTTGAACGTGACGGTCTTCTCCTCGGTGAAATGCCCGTCGTCGTAGTTGATCTTCATGAGCACGGGCCGCCCCGAGGTGCTGGCGGCCTGCACCGCGGCCACGAACTTGCCGGGTTCCCACGGCTCGACCCTGGGGTCGTTCCATCCGCCCACGCCCATGACGGCGGGGTACTTCACGCCCTTCTCGACGTGCGCGACGCCGTCCATCTCGTAGAGCGCCTTGCACTCGACCGGATCCTTGACGGTGCCGAACTCGGGCGTGTTGACGGGCCCGTTGGGGGTGAACTCCATGCGCATGGCGTTGGCGCACCCCACATTGCAGACCGCCGCCGCGAAGAGGTCGGGCCTCTCGGTAATCGCGCGGCTGATGAGGATGCCGCCCGCGCTCGTGCCGACGCCGCCGAGCTTCTGGGGGCTGGTGTAGCCCTTCTTGATCAGGTATTCCGCGCAGGAGATGTAGTCCTTCCAGGTGTTGGGCTTTGTGGTCTTGTACCCGCCCTTGTACCAGGCCTCGCCCTTCTCGCTTCCGCCCCTGGGGTGGGCGTAGACGACGACGACCCCGTGCAGCGCGAGGGAGCGGAACACGCTGAAGTACGGTGTATAGCTGATCCCGTAGGCGCCGTAGCCCTCCATGATGCAGCTGTTGCTGCCGTCCATCGGGATGCCCTTCTTGTGGATGATCGAGAGGGGGATCATCGCCCCGTCGTGGCCGGCGACCTCGACCTCGTCAGTGACCAGGTTTTCAAAGCCGGGATAGGTGACGTCGGTGTTGAAGATGCTCTTCACGAAGGTGCCTTTCATGGCCTCGTAGTCGTAGAGGGTCGTCGGCAGTGTCCAGGACGTCACCGTCACGATGCAGCGGTCCGACCGCCAGTCCGGGCAGAGGATGTCGACGATGCCCGACGCCGGCAGCGCGACCTCGGAGGTAGTCCCCGCGGCGAGGTCGTACCTGACGATTCGCCCCGTCACTCCGTTGGAGTAGACGATGAACAGGAAGCTCTTGCTCTTGGCGATCGACTGGATGGAGTCGTCGGCCTCCGCGATCACCGTCTCCGCGTGCTTCCAGTCGGGGTGCTTCACGCTGGTGCGCACGAGCTTGTACTTCGGCGCGTCCTGGTGCGTGACCGCGTAGACGTAGTCGCCGTAGAACTCGTACCCGCGGACCAGGTTGTCCGAGGTCTCGCAAAGCACGTCCCACTTGATCTTCGGCTTCGCGGTCTCGGAGAGGGGCGCGTAGTAGACCTTCATCTCGTTCTGCACGGTGCCGATGCTGCTGAAGCTGGCATTCACGTCGAGCGTTC
>CAYNLL010000086.1:0-9843 GCA_964398015.1 uncultured Opitutaceae bacterium
GCGTCCGCCACAAGATCATCGGCAAGCTCTCGAAGGGGTTCCGCCAGCGCGTCGGGATCGCGGAGTCCGTCCTAGCGGAGCCGCCGGTCATCATCATGGACGAGCCCACCATCGGCCTCGACCCGCACCAGATCCTGATCGTCCGCGACCTGATCGCCAGCCTCCGCGGGCGCATGACCGTCCTCATCTCGAGCCACATCCTGCCCGAGATCGAGATGACCTGCGACCGGGTGCTGATCATCAACCAGGGCAGGATCGTCGCCCAGGGGACACCCGCCGACCTCAGGCGCGAGGTGCTGGGGCAGTCCGCCTACGAGATCGAGGCCGCGGGCGCGCTTGGCGCGCTCCCCTTCCTGCTGGGCTCGATCGACCCGGGCCTTTCCGTCGCCTCGGAGGGGCCGGAGGACAGGCAGGGCTTCCGCAAGATCACGCTGAAGACGCTTAACGACGAGGACGCCGGCGAGGCCATCCTGCGGGCGTGCCTCTCGGAGGGGATGAGGGTGCGCTCGCTCAGCCGGGCCAATCCCTCCCTTGAGGACGTCTTCCTTGCGGCGACGCGCCGGAGCTGGGACGCTGTCGCCGAGGAGCCGAGGCCCGAGGCGCAGCCATGAAGCACTTCTTCACCATCCTCAGCCACGAGATCCGCATGCTGGTGGTCAGCCCGAGCACCTACATCGCAGGCGTCCTGTTCCTCTGGCTGATGGGCTTCATCTTCACGGACATCCTTGAGCAGTTCAGCAAGGCCGCCCAGGCCGAGTCGCCCGCCTCGGTCTTCTTCCAGATCTACTGGCTGCCCGTGATCTTCATGGTCCCGCTGCTCACGATGAAGTGCCTGGCCGAGGAGCGGCGGCTCGGCACGATCGAGACGCTCCTGACGACGCCCGTGACGACGACGGAGGTCGTGCTGGGCAAGTACGCGGCCGCCTACCTGCTCTACCTCGCCTTCTGGGGCTCCACCTCGGGGCTCTTCTACATCCTGAAGCGCTTCGCGGGCGACAGCCACCTGATCGACCCGGGCCCGATCCTCGGCGGCTACCTCTTCATCGCGGTCTCAGGGCTCTTCTTCATCGCGATCGGGGTCTTCGCAAGCGCCCTCTCGCGCAACCAGGCCGTCGCGGGGATGGTGTGCACCTCGGCCCTCATCGCCATCATCATCGGCGGCCGCTACCTCGGCAGCGCCCCGTGGCTCGAGCGCGAGGAGCTGGCCCCGCTCAAGGCGGCCGTGGACTACGCGCAGATCTCGCAGCACTTCGAGGACTTCACGCGCGGGATCGTCGACACCCGCGAGCTCCTGTTCTACCTGAGCGGGACGTTCCTGGCGCTGATCTTCAGCATCCTGAGCGTCGAGGCGAAACTGCTCCACAGCTGACCCGCGCCCCCGACCGCCGTGATCGACAGCCTACGAGCCTCCCGATGGATCAGAACGCTCAACCTCGTGCTCCAGGCCGTGCTGTTCATGACGCTCTTCGGCGGGCTGAACTACCTCGCCGGCAACCACGCGTGGAGGTTCGACCTCACGCGCTACCGCCGGTACTCCCTCTCGGCCGAGACGCTCTCCTACCTGCATGAACTGTCGCGCCCGATCCTCGTCGTCGTCACGACGAAGGGCCCTTCGGACAACGCCGAGGTCCGGGGCCTGCTCCGGGAATACGTGAACGCGACCGAGTCCAACCCGGCGGGGCGGATCAGGGTCGAGTACGTCGACATCTACCAGGACCGCCGCAAGACGGAGAAGTACGGGATCGAGCAGCCAGGGGTCGTTCTGGTGATGTGCGGCGACCGGCGGCGCGCGCTGGGGATCGACAGTGAGCTCTACAGGTCCGAGTCGGGCGTCCACAAGGCGTTCACCGGGGAGCAGGCCGTCACGGCCGCCGTCCTCGACGTGTCCAACCCCGAGCGCAAGAAGATCTACTTCCTCGTGGGGCACGCGGAGATGCGCCCGGACGACGTGGACCCGGCCACGGGGCTCTCGCTGATCCGCGACCAGCTGCGCCTGCGGAACTTCGACGTCGACACGGTCGAGCTCGCCTCGACCCGGAAGGTGCCGGCCGACGCGTCGCTGCTCGTGAGCGTCGCCCCGATCGACGCGTTCTCCCCCTTCGAGCAGGAGGTCCTGCGGCAGTACCTGGGGGCCGGCGCCGGCCGGCTGATCCTCTTCCTTGCGCCCAACACCCAGCCCGGGCTCGGCGACCTGCTCCTGGACGACTGGGGGATCCTCGTGGACGACGACATGGTCTTCGACCTCGGGTCCGACAACATGTCGGACGACGGCGACCTGATCATCCGCGCATTCGCGCAGCACCCGATCACCCAGACCCTGCTCGACTACAAGGAGGCGCTCAGGATCGGCTACGCGCGCAGCGTCAGGCCGCTCCCCGGGCGCCCCGCCGGGGCGGGGCTCACCGTCGTGACGCTCGCGGCCACGTCGACCACGGCCTGGGGCGAGATCGACTACCGCAACCGCGGCGTCCAGACCTTCACGCCGGGGATCGACATCAAGGGCCTGCCGCAGATGGACCCCCCGAACAGGCTGGGGGTCGCCGTCGCGTCCGAGCGCGTCGGCGTGCGCGGCGACCTGCCTTTCAGCGTACCCGGCGGCCGGATCGTCGTCTTCGGCACGGGCGACATGATCTCCAACGCGCGCATCACCAACGCCGGGGCCGAGGCGATGTTCCTCGGGGCGGTGAACTGGACCGTGGGGCGCGACGCCGCGCTCAACGTGCCCTCCCGCCCGATCGAGCGGTTCCAGCTCTCGCTCGGCGCCGGGGAGCTGGCCCGCATGCGCTACGCCCTCATGCTCGTGCTTCCAGGCGTTGCCGCCCTCCTAGGAATCGCCGTATACTGGGCCCGAAGAAACTGAAGGGCCACGCCCGTCCCACTGAAATGCGCTCCAAAGTCACACTCGTCCTGCTCTTCCTGAACGTCGCGCTGTTCTCCTTCATCTTCTACTTCGAGAGGGACTGGAGGATCGAGCGGGCCTCGCTCGAGGCGCGGCGCAGGGTACTGGGAGCGGAGGCCTCCGACATCCGCACCCTGGATGTGACCGGGCCGACGCCGGGGTCGAGCTACAGCCTTGAGCGCAGGGGCGACGCCTGGTTCCTCACAAAGCCCGTCGAATGGCCCGCAAACCCGAACGCGGTCGGCAGGATCATCAACGAGCTGCAGTTCCTCGAGCACGTGACGAGCTTCAGCACGCGCGACCTGGAGAAGAACGGGCAGAAGCTGTCCGACTATGGGCTCGACCAGCCCAGGCTGACCGTGAGCTTCACCTCGGGCGAGACCGGCGCGGCGGGGGCGCCCGCGGGGGGGCGCACGACGGTGCTGCGCATCGGAGACACGACCAAGGTCGACAAACACCTCTACCTCCTCTCCCCGGACAGCGAGCGGATCCACGTCGTCGACCGCTCGCTCGCCGACAGCCTGTCGGTGCCGTTCGACCAGCTGCGCTCAGACACCATCTTTTCCATCCCCGTCTTCGAGGCACGGTCGCTCAGCCTGCAGACGGCGACCCCCTCGGGCGTCCGTGTGCGGCTCCACCGGGAGGGCAGCCGCTGGTCCTTCGACACGCCCGTGATCGCGAGGGCGGGCAAGAAGGAGACCGAGCTCACGATCAACGAGCTCGACGCGCTGCGGGTGAAGGCCTTCGTCCTGCAGGGCGGCCAGGCGCAGGCGCCCTCCTCCGCGCCCTCCCTGCGTGTCACCCTCGAGGGCAACAACCGCCAGCAGACCCTCCTTGTGGGGGCGCTGGCGAGCGCCGACGGCGACTATTTCGCCCAGCTGGAGGACCGCAGCGCCGTCTTCACCGTCACCCTGCCCGCCGTCCTCATCGACACGCTGAGAAACGCGGCGGACGAGCTGCGCGACCGGCACGTCCTCGAGTTCGACTCCGGCGCCGTCACGTCTATCGCGCTGTCCGCGCCGAACCAGCCGGAGCTCGCCCTGCAGCGCCTGGAGCCCGCCGCCGGCAGCCACGAGGCGGGCTGGCAGATCATCCGCAGAGGCGCGGTCGCCCAGGGCCCGCAGACTCTCCAGGCCGACACGGCGGCCGTACAGCGGCTGCTCGGCCAGCTGCAGACGCTCACGGCGCTCAAGTTCCAGAGCGACGCCCCCACGGCCGCCGACCTCGAGAACTGGGGATTCAACAAGCCCGAGAGGGAGATCGCCCTCACGCTGGCGGGCGGCGCGACCACACAGCTCACCCTCCAGATCGGCCTCCCCACGAAGCGCGACAACCTCGCCTACGCGCGGATCGCGGGCTCCTCGTCGGTCTACGCCGTCGAGCCCGACATCCTCGGCGAGACGAGCGCCTCGCCCCTTGCGTGGCGCGAGCGCCTGCTCTACACGCTGCCCTCCTCGGCTCGAATCACCTCCCTGGTGCTGTCCAACGCGGCCGACGACTCGGTGATCTACTCCCACAAGCTCGCCGACGGCGAGACCTGGGACACTGTCATCGCGGGGGCGCCCGCGGCAAAGAGGGAGGCGCTCTCCGCCCTCCTCTCCCAGCTGCGCCTTCTGCGCGCGGCGCGGTTCGTCGAGGACGGATTCCCCGACAAGGTCTTCGCGGCCGGCGAGGTGCGCGCGTGGCGGTACCGCCTGGAGGCCACCATCTCCCTTCCGGGAGGCGCCGCGGACGGGCAGGTGAGCACGATGAGGCTCTGGTTCGCCGAACGCACCGGCGGCGCGGAGCAGCTCGCCGGCTCGAAGGACTTCGGGACCGTGTTCGCCGTGGAGCAGCCCCTCCTGGACGCCCTCTGGACGCTCACCCAGCCCTGAGCCGATGCGCGCGGCATTGAACAGGCACTGCCTCGCTGCAGCCCGCTATTGCGCCTCGGGTCTGGTGACCGCGGCCGTGTGGACCCTGTGGCTGCTCCTCTGCGTGCTGTTTGCGCTGCAGCTCTACGTGGCGTCCGTGCGGGAGCTCCAGGTCCCGCGGTTCCTCCTGGTGGCCATCGAGGACCACCTCGCCGAGTCGGGAGTCTCGGTCGAGTTCGGGCGGGCCATCTTCGACCCGTCGGGGCGGGTGTTGCTCCAGAAGGCGCGGTTCCGCCTCGCGTCCTTCTCCGAGCCCGTGGTGACGGCCGACGCCATCTACATCCGGCTCGATCCGTGGGCGCTCATGGAGCGGCGGTTCGAGCCGAGGGAGATCCGCGCCACCGGCGCCAACCTGTTCATCCCCGCGATGCTCTCGGCCTCAGGGCGCGCGGAGCGGATGATCCAGGATCTGGACGCCGGATTCTCCATCACCTCCAGGGGAGACGAGTTCTCGGTCGACTACCTGAACTGCCGCCTGGGGGGTGTCGGCGTCTCGGCCCACGGGACCGTCAACGCGGGGACCGTCGCCCACCATGGCGGCGCGGCCTCGTCCCTCCCGCTCGCGGAGTTCGTGTCGAAGAACTACGTCGCGCTGAGCCGGGAGTTCTCGAAGGCGGAGGAGCAGATGTCGGGCCTGAGCCAGGCCTCCATCACCGCCGTCCTCACCCCCTCGGACACGAGGGGAGCGATCGTGACGGCTGAGCTCGGCGCCTCCGGCCTCAGCCTGGCCGGCCCCGTCGCGGTCGAGGCCGGTTCCCTCCGCGCCGAGACGAGGTTCCCCCTGCTGGGCTCCGCCCCGCTCATGACGTCGGCCTACGTGACGGCCGAGACGCTGCGGATTGGGGGCAGGGTCGACGTCACGCAGGCCAGGGTACACGCGCGGGGCATCCTCAGGATCGACACGCTTTCGTTCAGCCCCAAGCAGCTGGACGTCACGGCGGGGTCCGCGGCGGGCGAGGGGGCCGTGCTGCTCGCGCCCATCGTGAGGCTGGTGCCCGGGGACGGCCGGGTGTGCTCCGCCGACGCGGAGGCGTGGCTTTTCGACCAGCCGGTCTGGGCGGGCGGGAGCGTCGACCTCGGGGCCAAGTCGCTCGAGGTCGCCTTCGAGGGCCTCCTCTCTCCCTCGCTGCTTGTGCCCGCCTCCGCAAGGCTGAAGACGGACATCAGGCGCTTCGCCGACCTGGCCGAGCCCGTGGCCTTCGCGGGAAGCGTCCGGTATTCGCCGGGATGGAGGTTCTCGGACGTGAGGCTTCACGTGGACGGCCGCAACTTCACCGCCTACCACGTCCACTTCGACGAGGCGCGGGGCGACGTCGCGTTTGACGGGACCCACCTCGCGGCGACGAGGGCCGTCGCCCGCAGCGGCGACAACTACACGGAGGGATCCTACGAGCAGAACCTCTCGACCCGGCAGTTCAGGTACCTCCTGACCGGGAGGCTGCGCCCCCTGGACATCACCCCCTGGTTCACCGGGGACTGGTGGACGGGCATCTTCAAGGCCTTCGCCTTCCCCGTGCGGCCGCCCGAGGCCACGATCGACGTGCGGGGGCGCTACGCGCGCGCCCGGCAGTTCGCGGTGTTCGGGTACGCCGACTCGGCGGCACCGGCGATCCTCGGCATCCCCTTCGACCGCGCGCGCACAAGGCTCTTTGTCGACGAGTCGGCCTGCGAGGGCCTAGAGTTCACGGCCTCAAAGGGAGGGGGCGACGTCCAGGGCTCCTTCCGCCTGGAGACGGTGCCCGAGAGCGGGAAATGGACCGGGCTGGACCTCGACGTCACCTCGTCGATCGACCCCACGCCCTTCGGCAAAGTCCTCCCTCCCGACGGCGCGGCCGCGCTCGGCGTGTTCTCGTTCGACGTCGCACCCACGGTCTCCGTGCGCGGGCACTTTGCCAGCGCCGCCGCGCCGGGCGGGGCCCGCAAGGACCTGCACATGGAAGTCCGGGCCGCGGGAGGCCTGCGCGCGCACGGCGTCTCCTTCGAAAAGGCCTCGTTCAAGGTGGACATCAACGACGACGCCATCTCGGTCAGCGACATCGACGCCGGGTTCGCGGGAGGCACCGCGGCCGGCAGTGCCCAGGTCACCGGCTCAGGCGTCGGCAGGCGCCTGAGGTTCAAGGCCTCACTCACGGGTGCCAGCCTGGGCCAGGCGGCGACGGCGGCCGAGGGCTACGTCGTCAAGGGCGGCGCCGGCGGCTCCACGGCGCTCGACACCTTCGCGCGGGACAAGTCCGGGGTCAGGCTTGACCTGAACGCGGAGGCCGAGGGACGGCCGGGCGACCTCGCCACGTTCGAGGGAGAGGGCAACTTCCAGATCCAGGGGGCGCAGCTCGGCGAGCTGGCGCTCCTCGGCGGCCTATCGAGGTTCCTCAAGTTCCCCGAGCTCCGCTTCACCCAGGCCCACGCCGAGTTCAAGATCGGCGATGCTCTCATCAGCTTCCCAGACCTGACCGTCCTCGGTGCGAACTCGGCGATCAAGGCCAAAGGGGCCTACGCGATCGACCGGCGCCAGCTCGACTTCACGGCGACCGTTTATCCGTTCCAGGAGAGCAAATCGCTCCTGCAGCTGTTCAACGCGATCTCCTCGCCGATTTCCGCCGTCTTCAGGGTCCGGCTGACGGGGAGCATCGACAAGCCGTCGTGGAACCTCGCTTACAGCCCCCTAAACCTCCTTCGAGAGGGCGACATCAAGCCCGGCGCCGTGGACAAGACAGCCCAGCCTTCGCCGCTGGCCAATCCGCCTCCCTGACAGGATGATGCGGGATCGCGGGGTCTCGCCACGGATGCGTAAAACCCGAAGCCGATACGCATTGCCCCGCGGGTGAGGACGGCCTTAGGTTCGTCGGGGCCAATGGACAACGTCACAACACTGCCCCGCCGGTCATGGGCCGAGCGGGTGTCGCTTGCGCTTGCGGCGTTGCTCGTCGTCATCGGCGCGTGGACCCTTGCCGGCTGGGTGTTCCACCTGGACTCCATGGTCCAGCCGTTTACCCGCCTGGCGCCGGCGCCGACGAAGGCCAACGAGGGGCTTTGCTTCCTCGCCATGGGCCTGGCGCTTCTCGGGCGCGAGTTCGGGATCAGGAAGGCCGCCCTGGCGGGTCTGGTGCCGGCCCTGGTGGGGGTACTGACCGTCGCCGAGGGCGTCCTCGGCATCGACCTGAGGATCGACGAGATCATCGCCCGCGATTCCCTCCTGATCGAGACCGTCTTCCCGGGCCGGGGCTCGGTCATGGCGGCGGGCTGCGTCGCCCTGGCGGGCCTCGCCCTCCTCTGGAGGGCGTCCGACAAGAGGGCGCGGGAGCGCCTTTTTGCCGAGGCCGTGTCCGGCTCGATCCTGTCCTCCGTGGGTTTCTCCACCCTGCTCGGGTATGCGTTCGGCCTGCCCGCCGTCTACGACTGGGGCACCGCCACGGCGATGTCGGCGGTGACGGCCGCCGCGCTGCTCGTCACCGGGACGGCCCTGCTCATCCTTGCATGGCGGGAAAGCCGCAAGTCCGAGGGCGGCTTCCCGGCGTGGCTGCCGATGCCGGCCGTCATCGCCATGCTGACCCTGACGCTGATCCTCTGGATCGGCCTGCAGCAGCGCGAGACAGCCTACCTCGAGACAAAGGCCGGGATTGCCCGGGAGCAGGTCGCCGTTGCGATCACCTCCGACATCGAGCAGCAGGTCAACGCCCTTGACCGGCTCTCCCGCAACGAGAACGACAACCCCGACAGCAACCTCGCCGCGTGGCAGACCGACGTCGCCGGGGTCTTCGACGAGTCCAAGGAGATCGGCTGCGTCTCGATCTCCCTGGTCGAGGCCGGCTCCGACGCCCACCCCAGGACCCGCTGGGTCTACCCGGTCCAGGAGAACCTGGGCTCCGTCGGGTTCGACCACACCTCGGACAGTCGGCTCGAGGACGCGATCGCGGCGGCAAGGGCGGGAAGCGCCCCCGCCGTCTCCACCCTCACCGAGATCGGCGGGAAAAAGAACTGGGGGTTTGCCATCTACGCGCGCATCGGCCGCGGCGTGAACCCGGTGCGGTACGTCTCGGGAGAGTACCTCTACGCGAGGCTCTTTGCCGCCGTGGTGCGCCAGCTCAAGCTCATGTCGGACTACTCGGTCAGCGTGGCCATCGGGCGCACCGAGGTGTACCGCTCGACGCTCGCGAGCGAGAAGGTCAACCCGGCCCTCGAGTTCGAGAAGGCCTACACGATCTACGACCAGCGCCTGCGCATCGCGCTCACGCCCACCGGCGAGGCCCTGTCCAGGGACAGGCGCTACCTACCCGAGATGACGCTCTTCGGGGGCCTGCTGATCACGCTGCTCCTCGGCTTCACCCTGCACCTGGCGCGGCGCGCGAGCCTCGGCCAGTACCTCTCGGAGCTCTCCAACAAGAGGCTCGTGGCCGAGAACGAGGAGCGCCGCAGGATCGAGGCCCGCCTCAAGGTCTCCGATGAGCGCCTCAGGCTCGCCCTGGATTCCACGCAGATCGGGATCTTCGAGTGGAACGTCACCAAGGGGCACGTCTACTACAGCCCGGGCCTCTGGGGCCTCCTCGGGTACGAGCACAGCAGGATGCCCTCCACCCTCGAGGTCTGGCAGTCGCTCATCCATCCGGACGACCTGCCCATCTACCGCAAGCGCACCGAGTCCCAGCTCAACGGCATCGCCGCGTTCATCGACCCCGAGTACCGGGTGCGCGCCCGCAACGGCGACTGGCGCTGGTTCTACGTCCGATCGAAATCCGTCCTCGCGGGTCCGAACGGGCGCCCCACGCGGATCATTGGCACGGTGCAGGACATCACCATCAGGCGCGAGTCCGAGCAGGCGCTGCGCGAGAGCCAGGCCGAGGCGCGCAAGCTCTCGCTCGTGGCCTCGAAGACGGATAACCTCGTGATCATCGGGTCTCCCGACGGGAAGATCGAATGGGTCAACAGCGCCTTCTGCAGGACCATGGAATACACGCTGGAGGAGGTCGTCGGAAAGGACCCGGGGCTCCTGCTGAGCGGTCCCGACACGGACGCCGCCCAGGCCGACCTGATCCG
>CAYNLL010000087.1:0-9791 GCA_964398015.1 uncultured Opitutaceae bacterium
CGCCCAGGTAGCCCATCCCGCTCTGCACGCCGCCGATCAGGTTCGTCAGCACCTCGTCGACCGAGCCGCTGACCTCCTTCAGGGCCTCGATCCCTTCGGCCGTCATCTTGCGGTTGTCGTCGGATTCCCTGCCGTAACGGGCGGCGCTTCCCGCCTTCATCGCCGACAGCGAGCCCATTCCCCTGAACTGCTTGTAGACTTTTCCGCCGATCTCCATGATCTCGCCCGGCGCCTCGCGGCACCCGGCCAGGACGCTGCCGCAGACGACGGCGTCGGAGAGGGTGAGGGCCTTCACGATGTCGCCCGACTTGGCGATGCCGCCGTCCGCGAGGAGGCGCACGCCGCGCTTCCTTGCGGCAGTCGACGCGACGAAGAGCGCGGTGAGCTGGGGGATGCCGACGCCGGCGACGATCCGCGTGGTGCAGATGGCGCCGGGACCCTGGCCTATCTTCACGGCGTCCGCGCCGCAGTCGGCGAGAAACTCCACGCCGGTGGCGCTGGTCACGTTGCCGGCGATCAGGGTGAGCGACGGGAACGCGCCGCGGACGAGCCTGACAAGCGCGCCCACGCTCGAGGTGTGCCCATGGGCCGTCGACACGGCGATCGCGTCCACATGCTCCTCGACGAGGCAGCCCACGTGCGCGAGGACAGCGTCGCGGTCGAGCGAGCCGTCCGGCTTCCTCTTCGGCGAGAGCGCCGCCCCGGTGACGAGCCGGAACTTAGAGTCCCGGGCGGGCTTCCTGCGGGACTTGATCTCCCCGGTGATCCTCTCGACGTCGGACGCCGTCACCAGGCCGCGCAGGCGGTCGTCCCCGTCGACGACCAGCATCTTGTTGATGCCCACATGCTCGGTGAAGAAGCGGTCCGCCGCCTTGATCGGGTCCTTTGCGACGTCGGACTCGCGCTCGGTGATGAGCTGGGAGCGGTGCGTCATGACCTCGGAGACCCTCTTGGCGGAGTAGCGTCCCTTCACGACGTTGCCGGAGAGCAGGCCGAGCAGGCGGCCGTCGTCGCCGATGACCGGGAACGTGGAGAATTCGTAGCGCTTCTCCTCGATCAGTGCCAACAGGTCGCCGATCGTCTTTCCCGGGTGCACGGTGATCGGGTCCTGGATGAGCCCGTGGATGTGCCTCTTGACGCGGGCGACGGCCTTCACCTGGTCCTTTGCGGCCATGTTGTAGTGGATGATCCCCATCCCTCCGTTGAGCGCCATCGCGATGGCCATCCGCGTGTCGGTCACCGTGTCCATGTCGGACGAGATGATCGGGATCTGCAGCGCCAGCGAGTCGGAGATCGAGGTCGACGTGTCCGCGTCCTTGGGGAGGATCTCGGAGTAGAGCGTGGCCAGGGAGACGTCGTCAAACGTGAGCGCCGTCGGCAGGTTCGCGCGGAAGAATGTTTCCGCCTTCAGGTAAAATTGTGCGTCGACGGGCGACGTTCGTTTCTTGGCAACCTTGCTCATGAGTTGCCGTGAACTACATAATGCCACCCAGTAAAAGCGCAAACAAAATGGAATTCACCCTCGCACACCGCCGCTTCCGCCTGCCGTTCCGGGCGCGCGTGCGGACGGCGCACGGGCCGTGGGAGGCGAAGGAGGGACTCTACCTGCGGGTCGAGCGCCCCGACGGCGCGGTGGGGTGGGGCGAGGCGTCGCCCGTGCCCCACTTCTGCGAGGAGACGGTCGACGCGGACGAGGCCTTCTGCCGCTCGCTCGGCGGGAGCGCGGGGCCGGAGACGTTGGCCCGGGTGCCGGGGGGCTTGGGCGCCCTGCGCAACGCCCTGGCCAGCGCGATGGGCGGCGCGCGCGGCCCGGCGCGCCATGCCAGTTTGGGCGTGGCCGCCCTGCTTCCCGCCGGGCGCGCCGCCCTCCAGGACGCCTCGCCGAAGGCGGAGGCCGGCTTCAGGGTGTTCAAGTGGAAGGTGGGGGTGGAGTCTCCCGAGGACGAGATGGCCCTCCTTGACGACCTCTTGGGCGCCCTTCCCGCGGGATCCAGGGTGAGGCTCGACGCCAACGGGGCGTGGAACCCGCGGACCGCCGGGCGCTGGCTCGCGCACGCGTCCGTCCGTCCGGTGGAATTCGTGGAGCAGCCCGTCGGTAGGGACGCAAAGGGCGCCGAGGACACGCTGCGGGGCCTGGCGGCCGACTACCCGGTGCCCATCGCGCTCGACGAGTCGATTGCCGGCGACGGCGACGTGGGAAGGTGGCTCGACTCCGGCTGGCCGGGCGTCTTCGTCATCAAGCCGGCGCTCCTGGGCGACGTGGACGGCGTCCTGGGAAGCCTGGCCGGCGCCGGCGCCCGGGTCGTGTTCTCCTCGGCGCTTGAGACGGGGATAGGGGCGAGGGCCTCCCTTCGCTCGGCGTTTTCCTGGCCGGGAAGCCCCCTGGCGCTGGGCTTTGGGGTCTGGCCGTTGTTCTCCGACAGCCGCTTTGACGGGCCCCGTGCCGGGCCCTTCCTCCGCGCCGAGGATGCGGAGAGAGTCGACCCCCAATCCCTATGGAACGCCGTGAGCTAGCCGCACGCCTGGGCGGGACGTCGGCCGCCGCCGAGGGCGCCTCCATTGCGGTCGAGGAGCGCGCCCCGGCGATGTTCATGCGCAGGTCCACCCCGGCGCTGGGGTTGGGGGGCAACGTTTTCCACGCCGACCCGGTGGGGCGCGCCGCCGTGGGGGCGGCGCTCGCCGGGTTCATGGGCGCCGAGGCCTCCGGCGAGAGGGGCTGGCTCATGATCCCCAGCGGGGGCGCCAGCGGCGGCCTCAAGTTCGCGCGGCACGACGGCTGGACCGTGGCGGCGGCCGTCAGGGGTTTCTGCGGGCACTTAGGGATGGAGCGCGTCAACGCCGTCGGGGTCCTGCCGCTGCACCACGTGAGCGGCTTCATGGCCTGGATGCGTAGCGCCTTGACCGGCGGCCGGTACATCCCGTGGGCGTGGAAGGAGATCGAGGCGGGCCGGTTCCCCGGCGACCTCCCGCCTGCGTGCTGCATCTCCCTGGTCCCGACCCAGCTGCAGCGCCTCCTCGCCTCGCCGATGGCGGTCGACTGGCTCAGGGGCTTCAGGGCCGTATTCGTCGGGGGCGGGCCGACGTGGGAGGGGCTCCTCGAGGAGGGCGCCCGACTGGGGCTCCCCCTTTCGCCGAGCTACGGCGCCACGGAGACGGCCGCCATGGTGGCGGCCCTCAGGCCCGAGCAGTTCCTCGCGGGCGTCCGTGGTTGCGGCGCCGCGCTGCCCCACGCCCGCATCGAGGTCGAGGACGGGGGCATCCTGCGCGTCTCTGCCGAGTCCCTGTTTCGAGGCTATTTCCCCGGGACGCGCGCCGAGCGGACCTGGGCCACCGGCGACCTGGGATCCTTTGACGGCAATGGCAGCCTCGTCGTCGCCGGCCGGAGCGACGACGTGATCGTCACGGGAGGAAAGAAGGTCTCCCCGGCGGAGGTGGAGGCCGCCCTCCGGGCGAGCGGCGAATTCGACGACGTGGCCGTGCTAGGGCTTCCCGACCCTCAGTGGGGCAGCGTGGTGGTCGCCTGCCATCCGCAGGGAGCCCGTCCGCCGCGCCCCGAGCGCGTCTCGGCCGCGCTCTCCGGGCTGGCCTCGTACAAGCACCCGAAACGCTACTTGGCCGTCGCGCCGTGGCCGCGCAACGCCCAGGGCAAGATCAACCGGTCGGAGCTCTCCCGGCTGGCGGCCGGGCGGTGACGCCCCCGCGTCAGCCCGCGCCGACCCAGGCCGCGAGCGCCCCCGGGAGCGCCTTGCGCGCCCGCGTGGCGGAGTCGATGCACACGTGCTCCGTGCGGATCCTCGCCGCGCTCTTGCCGTTCTTGCCGAGGCGGGTGACCTCGTAGCGGACCTCGAATGAGTCGGGTGACAGCGCCTTGGGCTCGACGGTCACGCTGAGCTTGTCGCCGCAGGCGAGCGGCCGCCGGTACTCCGCCTCGCTGCGCGAGATCGGGACGACGACGGCATTGTCCGCGAAGAACGCCTTCAGGTCGATTCCCGAGGAGGAGAGCGCCTCCTCGTAGGCCTCGTGGCAGATCGCCAGATAGTTGGCGAAGAAGACGACGCCGGCGGCGTCGGTGTCCGCGAAGTGGACCGTCCGGGTGTAGGTGAAGGGCATCGGGGCTGGGACGGCGACAGCGAACAAGCGTTCAAGGCGGTGCGCAACCTCGCAGTACGGCGCGGCGGGTGGCTCTCTTCCTGCGTTGAAGTCGGGGGCGGGGGCGTCTGAAATGGGCCCGTGAACAAGAACGAGATCGCGGACGTGCTCGCCGAAATCGCGACCCTGATGGAGCTCAAGGGAGAGAACCCGTTCAAAGTTCGTGCGTACGCGGCGGGCGCCCGTGCGATCGAGGGCCTTGAGAACAAGGACTTCGAGGCCCTGCTCGCCGAGGGCAACATCCAGAGCGTGAAGGGGATCGGAGAGGCGCTCGGCGCCAAGATCGGGGAGCTGCACTCGACGGGCCGCCTCGAGTTCCTGGACCGGCTGAAGGCCTCGATCGAGCCGGGGCTGGTCGAGATGCTCCGGATCCCGGGCCTGGGCCCCAAGAAGATCGCGGCCCTGCGGCGCGAGATTGGAGTCATCTCCATCCCGGAGCTGGACAGGGCGTGCCGGGAGGGCCGCGTCGCCGTCCTCGCCGGCTTCGGCGAAAAGACCCAGGAGAAGATCCTGGCGGGCATCCGCAACCGCGAGGCGTATTCGCGAAGGCACCTCTGGTGGGTGGCGCAGGAGGCCGCAGTCCCCATCCTCGCCGGCCTGCGCGCCCTGGCGCAGGTGGAGCGCGCCGAGGCGGCCGGGAGCCTGCGCCGCGGCATGGAGACGGTCGGCGACCTCGATTTCATCGTCGCCGCCTCCGAGGTCGGGCCGGTCGTCAGCTGGTTCACCGGCATGGCCGGCGTCGCCGAGGTGACCGCAAGCGGCGAGACGAAGGCGAGCGTGCGCCTTGAGGGCGGCCTCCAGGCCGACCTTCGGATCGTGCCGGCGGAGCAGTTCTTCTTCGCGCTGCACCATTTCACGGGCTCGAAGGACCACAACGTTCAGATGCGCCAGCGCGCGCTCGACCGGGCGATGAGCCTGAGCGAATGGGGCCTCGTGCCCGCTGCGGGGGAGGGCACGGCGCGCGAAAAGGCGAGCCGCAGGGAAGGGGCAGCGGCCGCCTCGGAGAAGGAGATCTTCGCCGCACTCGGCCTCGCGTACATCCCGCCGGAGCTGCGCGAGGGAATGGGGGAGATCGAGGCCGCCGAGCGGGGCGAGATCCCTCGGCTGGTCGAGCTGGCCGACCTCCGCGGCGCCTTCCACAACCACACCACGGAGTCGGACGGCAGGAACACCCTCTCGGAGATGGCCGAGGCCGCCCAGGAGCTGGGCTGGGAGTACCTCGGCATCGCCGACCACTCGAAGTCGAGCCGGCAGGCCAGCGGCCTGAGCGAGGAGCGCCTCCTGCGCCAGGTCGCGGAGATCGCGCAGCTGAACGGCTCCGGAAGGTTCACGACCCGTCTCTTCGCGGGGACCGAGTGCGACATCCTACCCGACGGGAGCCTCGACTTTGAGGAC
Organism: uncultured Opitutaceae bacterium; assembly: GCA_964398015.1. GTDB lineage: Bacteria > Verrucomicrobiota > Verrucomicrobiia > Opitutales > Opitutaceae > Palsa-1447. Next base: position 5,545 of record CAYNLL010000087.1, read on the forward strand.
GCCGTCCTCGCCCGGCTCGACTACGTCGTCGCATCGGTCCATAGCTCCTTCGCCCAGGACGAGGCCGCGATGACCGCGCGCATCGTGCGCGCCCTGGAAAACCCGAGGACCACGATGCTCGGGCACCTCTCCGGCAGGCTCCTCCTGGAGCGGGAGGCCTACCGCGTGGACACGGCCAAGGTCATCGACGCCGCGATCGCAAACGGCGTCGTCATCGAGCTCAACGCGAACCCGCACAGGCTCGACATGGACTGGCGCCACTGGCGGCGCGCCGCGGAGCGTGGCCTGCAGTGCTCGATCAACCCGGACGCGCACGACGCTGCCGGGCTGCGCTTCGTCCGCGCCGGGGTCAACGCGGCGCGCAAGGGCTGGCTCACCCGGGAAAGCGTGGTGAACACGCTCTCCCTGGGAGCCATCGAGGCCTGGCTCGCCGGAAAGAGGGACCGCGCATGATCTATTCACGGGCGCGCGGGTTCGCGAACATCCACGCCGCGGTGATGACGCTTTTTGTCGGGGCGCTGTTTTGGGAGTGGGCCTACCTTAACCTGTACGTCCACGTGCCCTTCGTGCACATGAACCCGGTAGAGAACCTGCTGCCGTACTTCCTGTGCGTGATCGGGGGCATGCTGCTGTCGGCGCGCGAGGTCTCGCGGAGGCTGGCAGCCCGGTTCCACCTCCCCGACCTCGGGGGCTCCGCAAGGCAGGCGTCCAGGCAGGTGGCGCTGATGGCGATGCTCCTCTTCGCGATGATGTTTGCGACCCAGGACCACAGCATCAGCCGGCTCTTCCTCGGCACCTTCCTCGTGTGGAGCTGGATCGGCCTGGTCTTCCTGAACGCGTGGCTGCCCGGCAGGCTCGCCCGCTTCGTCTTCCAGAAGGGCCACCGTCTGCCCACGGTCTTCATAGGGAGGCTGGGCTCCTATGAGAAGGTGAGGGAATGGATCGCCAACAAGGAACCGCTCGGGATCCACCCCGTCGGGCTCCTCTCCCCGGAGCCCTCGCCGCCCGACCCCGCCGTCCTGCCCGTCCCGTGGCTCGGGACCCCGGCCGACCTCTCCCGCGTCCTGAGCGACGGGCGCGTTGGCCAGGTGATCATGTTGGAGCTGCCCGCGAACGACGCCGAGGCGGGGGTGGTGATCGACGCCTGCCGCGAGGCGGGCTGCCGCCTGCTGATCCACAGCAACATCGAGGAGCGCTACACCCATCCCCTCGTCCCGGTCGCCGAGGAGGGGCGCCACTTCTACACGCTCCAGGAGGAGCCCCTGGAGGATCCGATGAACAGGATGCTCAAGCGCCTGTTCGACATTGCCGTCGCGCTGCCGGTGGTCGTGCTGATCCTTCCCCCGCTCTGCGCGGGAGTGTCCATCATGCAGCGCCTGCAGGCGCCCGGGCCCCTCTTTCATGCCCGGGTGCGCCGGGGCAAGCAGGGAAGGGAGTTCTGCATGCTTAAGTTCCGCTCGATGTTCGCCGCCCCGAGCGACGCCGTGTCCGAGTCCCTCCAGGCGGCCTCACAGGACGAGCGCATCTTCCCGTTTGGCGGATTCATGCGCCGGCGCAGCCTGGACGAGTTCCCGCAGTTCTGGAACGTGCTGGTCGGGGAGATGAGCATCGTGGGGCCCCGCCCCTACATGCCCCTTCTGGACGAGGAGTTTCGCCAGCAGACCCAGGGGTATCGCATCCGCAACCTCGTGAAGCCCGGCATCACGGGCCTTTCCCAGAGCCTGGGATTCCGCGGGGCCGTCCTGGAGGAGGAGATGGTGCGGCGGCGCGTCTACTGGGACGTCTACTACATCTCCCACTGGTCCGTGTGGCTCGACATCCAGATCACCGCCCGCACGCTCTGGCAGGTTGTGCGGCCGCCGGAGACCGCGTTCTGAGGCCCGGTCAGAAGGCCTTCGTGTAGGTGGCCCCCGCCGCGTCCTCGAAGGTGAGGTGATCCTCGTCCACCTTCACCAGCCGCAGCCCCAGCGCGCGGTCAAGGATGTCATTCACCTTGTAGACGTGCCCGTTGACGAGCGCCTTGCTGTCGCGCCCGGCGGCGCGGACGCCCGTGATGTGCAGGCCGTCGATGTACGCCTGAATCCTGTCGGCCACGCTCTGGACCACGACGGGCGCGGCCGCCGCGGGTGGGTTCTCGCGGGGCGCAGCCGCCACCGGCGGGTTCTCCCGGGCCGCGGTTGGCGCCGCGGGCGCGGAGGTGGGCGTCGAAGCCGCCGGTGCGGGCGACGCGGCAACCTTTGGGGTGAGGGAAACGGTGGGGACGGGGCTCGGCAGGGGAACCGGCGTGGGGGACGCGGCCCTGAGCGCGGGCGCCTGGACGAGGGTGATCGCGGGCACCTGCACGGCCGCGGTTGCCTCCTGCGCCCTGGCCGGGGTCGGCGTCGGCGCCGCCTCCGGTCGGCTCGCGGACTTTCCCGTGACGAAGATTCCCGTGATGACGGCGGAGACGACGACCAGCACGACGGCGCCTCCGCCGATGAGGACCATGTTCTGCGAGCGCGCCGGGCCCGCCTCGCGGGACGAGCGGCCGCCTCCTGGCATCGGCGGCATTTCCGCCTGCTCCTGGGCGCGCTGGCGGGCGGCCTTCTTCAGGGCGTCGTTGATGAGGCTCATGGTCCCGCGCCTAGCTCGTCAGGTTTTCTAGGTCGCGCGCCGCGCGCCGTGCATCCCAGTAGTTGACCTCGTCGGATTCCCGGATGAACGCCGAGAGCATGGCCTTGTCGCAGAGGTTGTTCACGATGCGCGGGATCCCCCTGCTGGCCTTGTGGATGGCGCGCAGGGCCCACGGCGTGAACGAGGGGCGGCCGCTGCCGCCCGCGAGCGTGAGGCGGTGCTGGATGTAGTGGACCATGTCCCGCTGCGAGAGGGGATGGAGCTCGTAGTGGACCAGGATGCGCTGGCGGAGCTGGCGCAGCTCCGTCCGGGCGAGGACATCCTTGAGCTCGGGCTGGCCCATGAGAACGATCTGCAGGAGCTTCTGCTTGTCCGTCTCCAGGTTCGAGAGCAGGCGCACCTGCTCCAGGACCTCGAAGGAGAGGTTCTGCGCCTCGTCGATGATGAGGACGATGTCGCGGCCCCGGCCGATGCGCTCCAGCAGCACCCGGTTCATCTGGGAGACTAGGTCGACCTGGCTGCGGGCGAGCTTCGTCTCGCCCAGCTCGCCGAGGATGGCCTTGAGCATCTGGGTCTCCGTCACGCGGGGGTTCAGGATGAGGGCGGTGTCGAAGCGCTCGGGGTCGAGCTCGTTCAGGAAACGCCGGCAGAGCGTCGTCTTGCCGCAGCCCACCTCGCCGATCAGGACGATGAAACCCTTGCGCTCGCGGACGCCGAACTTGAGGTGTTGAAGCGCCTCCTGGTGGGTCGGACTCAGGAACAGGAATTTCGGATCAGGAGTGATGTTGAACGGCATCTCCTTGAATCCGTAGAAGCTCTGATACATGGGCCTCGTTCAGTAAGGAGGGCCGCCGACAAAACGCACGCCAAAACCCGCGTTCTCCCGGATTCGCTGAAAAGCATTGCGAACCCATGAGGCGCTGCTGTTTATCGATGCGAAAGACCTGTGAATTTTCGCAAAGTCATTTTGAGCCTCTACATGCTCCTTTTTGCGGGACTGGGCATTGCCGGAGCGGTCCTTTTGAAGGACGCCCACGACGAGTACGGCCAGCTTGTGCAGGTGGAGAACGGCAACCGCCTCAAGCTCGCTGAGGCGCAGGAGAGGCTGCGCGACCAGGAGAGGGTGCTCAGGCGCCTGCGCACCGATCCGGATTTCGTCGACCGGGTGATCCGGATGAAGCTCGGCTACGCCAAGCCAGACGAGTACATCTTCCGCTTTGAAACCGACACGGCGAAGGCCACGCTTGAGCCGCCCGCAACCCCGGGGAAGGACAAGTAGCCGCCCATGATCAGCGACACCAGAGGTCTGATCGAGGCCTTTCGCCGCGCCGGGCAGGGCCACGTGTTCGCCTTCTTCGAGCGACTGTCGGCCGAAGCCCAGGCACGCCTGCTTGTCGAGGCCGCCGAGATCGACCTCGGCGAGGTCGACCGCCTGGTGCGCACGCTCGTGATCGACGGGTCATCGAGGGCGCCGGACCTGGCGGGACTCGAGCCTGCGCCGTTCGAGCGGATGGCGCCCTCCGGATCGGAGACGCCCCCGTGGGGGGCGGCGAGGGCGGCCGGCGAGGCGGCCCTGCGGGCGGGGCGCGTGGCGGCCTTCACCGTGGCCGGCGGCCAGGGGACCCGCCTGGGAT
>CAYNLL010000088.1:0-9670 GCA_964398015.1 uncultured Opitutaceae bacterium
GCCCGTCGCCGATCGAGACGAGCGAGGGCTGGCTGCTCTTCTACCACGGCGTCACGACGACCTGCAACGGCTACGTGTACTCGATCGGCGCGATGCTGCTCGACCTCGAGCGCCCGTGGAAGGTCATCGCCTGCGGCAACCAGCCGCTGATCGTGCCGGAGGCGGACTACGAGCTCACCGGGTTCGTTCCGGGCGTCTGCTTTCCCGTGGGATGCCTCTGCGATTCGGCGACGGGGCGCATCGCGATCTATTACGGGGCCGCCGACACCTTCACGGCGCTGTGCTTCTGCGAGGCGGCCGCGGTCGTGCGTTTCGTCAAGGAGTTCCCGCTCAAGAAGTGAGCCGTGCCCAGCTGGCGCTTGCCTAGGCTTGGGGATGGAGGCACGTTCTGGCTGTGAAAGCCCAGGTGCTCCTCGTCTTCCGGACCCGCTTTGAGGAGAGCATGGCGATGCTCAAGGGGATCGCGCATTTCGCGCACACGCACCGGGTCTGGACCGCGTTCCACGACGACCAGGCCCGGAGCGAGGACGACGTGGGCTGGATGCGCAGGAAGGCGTGGAAGGGCGTCATCAGCCGGCACACCACCCAGCACATGGTGGAGGCCTGCGAGGAGCTGGGGATTCCCCTCGTCGACCTGAACGACTCCGAGCCCTATCCGGGAGTGCCCAAGATCCGGCCCGACAACGTCGGCATCGGCCACCTGGGCGCCGAGCATTTCATCGAGAGGGGCTACCAGAAATTCGGCTTCTGCGGCTTTGGCAACGGCGGCTGGTCGTGCGAGCGGCGCGACGGCTTCGTGGAGGCGGTCCGCCTGGCGGGGCGGACCTGCTCGGTCTTCGACGTCGACTACCCGGGCGACCTGACCCCCGCGTGGGATGAGGGCCAGATCGAGAAGCTCTCGGCGTGGCTGGAGCACCTGCCCAAGCCGATCGCCCTGATGGCCTGCAACGACATGAGGGCGCAGCAGATCATCAGCGCCGCGCACATGAAGGGCATCCTGGTGCCGGAGGAGGTGGCGATCCTGGGGACGAACAACGACACGATACGCTGCGAGCTCTCGGAGCCCCAGCTCTCCAGCGTCGCCCCCAACGCGTTCCAGTCGGGCTACCGCGCCGCCCAGACCCTGAGCGAGATGCTTGCGGGGCGCGCGCCGGGGGTGTACGACCAGCGCGTCGAGCCGATAGGCGTCGTGACGCGCCATTCGACCGACGCCCTCGCCGTCGAGGACCGCAACGTGGTCGCCGCGCTCAGCTTCATCCGGGAGAACGCATGCCAGGGCATCACCGTGGAGCAGGTCCTGCAGCACGCCCACGCCTCGCGCAGCCAGCTGGAGCGAAAGTTCCGCCTCCACATCGGCAGGTCGCCCCAGGCGGAGATCAGGCGCGTGCAGCTCAAGAACATACGCCAGCTGCTGATGGAGACCGACTTCCCGCTGAAGCGGATCGCGGAGCTGACCGGCTTCGAGCACATGGAGTACATGTGCGTCCTCTTCAAGCGGCTGACGGGCATCTCCCCGGGAATCTACCGGGCGAGGATGCAGGACAAGTCGCACGTGGGCGCCACTGCGGCCGAGCAGCGGGTGTGAACCCCGTCCCAACCCCTTCATGCACGCACCCCGCCTCGCGCTCCTCGCCGCGCTCCTTGCCGCCCCCTTCGCCGTCGCAGGCCCCAAACCCATCGAGTTCGAGTTTGTCGCTCCGGTCAGCACCGTCGACCCCAACCCCTATTCCCGCGAGATCTGGGCGAAGGTGACCACGCCGTCGGGCCTGGTCCTGACGCTGCCCGCCTACTACGCCGACGGCGGCCTCTACGCGATCCACGCCAGGCCCGACGAGATCGGGGCCTACAGCTTCGGCTCGGTCTCGGAGACGACGAGGGGCATGCACGCCACCGACATGGTGGTCAGCCTCGTGACGCCCGCCCAGATCGAGAACACCTCCAAGACGCGGCTGCCCTCGATCCTCAGGGACCCGAAGGACCCGCGGCAGTTCATGCGCTCCGACGGGCCGCGCTACATCCCCGCCGGTGCGAACCTCGCATGGGCCCCCGACGACTCCCCCGACTGCGTCGCCTTCTACCGCAGGGCGCTGCCGGCCTTCTCAAAGGCGAACCTCAACTGGATGCGGGTCTGGATGGCGCACTGGGACGGCCTGAACCTCGACTGGCTTCCGGCGAGCATGGGCCCGTCGCCGTCGCCGGGAACCTTGAGCGAGCAGGTTGCGGAGAACTGGGACGAGATCCTCTCGGCCGCGGAGGAGAGCGGGGTCTACGTCCAGGTCGTCCTGCAGCACCACGGCCAGTACACCACCTTCAACGACTCGAACTGGAAGGAGAACCCCTGGAACGCGGCCAACCCCGGGGGCTTCCTCAAGTCCCCCGCGGACTTTTTCACGAATGCGAACGCCCGGCTCACCACCCTGGTCAAGTACCGCTACATCGTCGCCCGATGGGGCTGGTCTCCCGCGGTGTTCTCCTGGGAGCTGTTCAACGAGGTGCACTGGACGGACGCGATGCGGCAGGGCCACGAGGAAGACGTCGCCCGCTGGCACGCGCTCATGGCCAACTACATCCGCTCGATTGACGTCTACGGGCACCTCATCACCACCAGCACGGAAAGCCTGAAGAGCCCCATCTACGACAAGCTCGACTACTTCCAGCCGCACCTCTACGCCGCGAACCTCCTCGCCGGCTCGCGCATCTACGAACAGGACGTGGCAAAGCTGGACAGGCCGGTGTTCTACGGAGAGGAGGGCGACGAGCACGAACCCCTTCCCGACGAGGCGAGGAAGGCGAACCTCACCATCGTGCCCCCGGTCTGGGCGAGCATCATGGGCCAGGGCGGCCTGCCCGCCCAGCCCTGGGAGGGCTGGAAGCTCCTGGAGCAGGACCGCCTGGGCGAGCTGGGCGCCGTCATCCGCTTCCTCGCGCTCAGCCGCGTCCCCGCGCAGGGAGACCTGCGGCCGTTCTCGGCCGTCGTGGACTGCCCCCAGCACGTCCCGCTGCGGATCGTTGCCGGAGAGTATTGGCAGCACAGGGCGCCCGTCGACATCGACTACCCGTTGGACGGCAGGGAGCCGATCGAGGCGGGCGACGTGGCCAGCACGCTCGTCGGCAAGCCGTCCAGCGTGGCTGACGGCTTCCCGGACCGCGCGACCTACCGCCTCGACCTGCCGCGGCGGGCCGCGATGCGCATCCGTGTGAATTCGGTCGCGGCCGAGGGCGGCGGGCTGCGGGTGAGCGTCGATGGAGCGGTCGTCGCCGCGCACAGCTGGCCCGGCGCGCCGTCCGTCCCCAGCCCCGACGCGCTCGAGTTCTCCGTCGACGCGGGACGCCACACGCTCTTAGTGGAGGACCCCGGCCCGGACTGGATCGGCGTCGCCGACATCGACCTGGGCCTAGAGGTCCCGGCGCTCGCCGCGATCGGCCGCCGCAACGAGCACTTCGTCGAGGCGTGGATCTGGAGCCGCGCCAACCTCTACGCGACCAGCCCGTCGGCTCCGGTGGCCGGCACGGTGGTCCTCGAGGACGTTCCCGCCGGGTCCTGGAAGGTCACCTGGTGGGACACGGCGAAGGGCGCGCCGACCGAGGCGCGCACCGTGGTCCATCCCGGCGGCGCCCTCAGGCTCGCGACGCCGCCGATTCTCCGCCATGCGGCGGTGGCGCTGGTGCGGGCGCCCTAGCTATCGCGCCCCGCCCTCCCACGGCCCCTCCACCAGGTTGCCGCGCGCATTCATGTACACGGGCGGCATGTAGTCGCCCTCGTAGGCCTTGTTCCAGAAGTTCCCCGTCTTGTGGTAGGTGTCCAGATCCGTGAAGGTGAACCTGTAGACCGGCATCCGGACGATCGCGGGCGGCTTCCCGGGGAACGGGTCTCCCTTGAAGAGGCCCAGCACGTCCGGGTTTCCCAGGACGAGCAGCGCGGCGACCTTGGGGATGATGGTGGTGTGGGGAACGTTGACCGCGAGCTGGAGGCCCGCCTCGAAGCGGTCGAACCAGGGCGCCACATGGCGGCAGATCCGGTCGGTGTGCTGCGGCTTGTAGCGGAACTCGTAGGCGCGCCACGTCTTTCCCCCGTCGTCCGAGCCCTCGAATTCGACCTCGTACTTGGCCATCGGGAACGAGGCGTAGGGGATGTAGGCGTTGGCGCTCTGGAAGTCCCTGAAGATGAAGTCCACCGGCCTGGAGCGCGGGTCTGGGATGCCCGTCAGAGTCATGCCCAGGCACGACGCGATGAAGAAGTAGAGGCCGAGGAGAAACTGGGTCCCGAGGAGGGCGCGCAGACCGTAGGTGCGCCACGCGGGCGCCGCGCGCGTCGGCAGGCGGGGCGCCGCCGAGGCCAGGGCGTCGCCCCAGCGGCGAAGCCGAAGGCGCCGGGCGAGGGACCCGAGCATCTGGTCGTCCAGGAGCAGCACGCCCAGGGCGATGGCGGCCGTGTTGAGCCAGCCGAAGCTCGTCGTGAGCTCGATGCCGGACTGGAAGGCGACCCACGCCGCAAGGGCGAACCACCGCCAGCGGCGGCCCCCGAAGACGGCCAGGATGGGGCCGATGATCTCCGCGACAAAGGTCAGGGCGATCTCGAAGGCGTGGTAGGCGTTGGGCAGCTGATGGTCCAGGTAGCCCAGGAAGGTCGGGAGCGGGCTCGTCTCGTACATGATGTCCATGGCCGTCAGATCGTGCCAGTGGGAGTCACCCTTGATCAGCTTGATCAGCCCGGACTCGAACATGATGCGGAAGAGGAGCCAGCGCACGGTGAACACGGCGATGGGGAGCGGCGGCGATGCCGCGCCGAGGCCGGGCCGGAACCCCGCCGGGGCGAACGGGATGAAGAGCAGCGCCGTCTCCAGCATCAGCTTGTCGTCGATGGAGGGCGAAAAGAGCCCCCACGCGGAGACAAAGGAGAGCAGGAGCAGCCAGCAGGCGAAGAGCGCCATCCTGGGCCACAGGTTGAGGACCAGCGCCACCGCCGCCGCCAGCCCGCTCCATTCGAGGACGGCGAGCATCCGGTAACCCGTGCCGAGCCAAAAGAGGCTCGGCGCCCTCAGGAGGCGCTCGGCGGGGCTGTGGAACAGGCCCCTGAGCAAAGCGAAGTAGTCCGCGGCGGGGACGATCCCTTGCGGTCCGATGAGCGCCCGGCCCTCGACGATGATCCCTGCAAACACCAGAATGAAGACTGCCCCTATGCACCGCAGGAGGATCCACCGCGGCCACAGGTAGGTGGCGCTCCCGCCGTACCCGAAGAAATCCCTGAACTGGCGCCACGCGCCGCCGAGCACTCCCGCCGTCGTCGGACGTGGGCCCGGTGTCATCTTGCCTCGGATGCCGGGGCGCCGCCCCGGCCGCCACCGCCGGCCGCGAACAGCTCCAGCGCGAGCAGCTCGTCACCCGGTACCTGCGCGTTCGTCGCCTCCATCGCGTCCGAAAGGGCGGCGGCGATCGCAGGGCCGTGGGGCGCGCCGGCGGCCAGGGCGAGCGCCGCCGCGCTCGGCGGATCCCCGGCGCAGAGGGGCCGCGCGAAAAGGCCGGGCCCGGCCGGTGCGGGGCTGCAGAAGTACTGGCCGCTGGAGGGATCCAGGAACTGGCTGTCCAGGCGCCCAAGGAGGCGGGCGGCAAGCGCCTTCGCGTCCCGGTCGCCCGTCGCCCGCGCAAGGTCGCGGCAGCCCAGCGCCAGCGCCGCGTAATCCTCCGGCGCCGCGGGCGTGTCCGCGCCCTTGAACCGGCGCAGCGCGCCGTCGGGCGAAAGCAGGAACAGCGTCCGGACGGCGCCCAGCGTGCGCCTCGCGGCTTCGGTGTAGCGCGGCTCGCCCAGCTGCGAGCCCGCCCGCGCAAGCGCGCTCAGGAGCAGGCCGTGCGCCCCCGCCGTGGCGCGCTCGTCGCGGGGCGGCGCAGGGCGGCTGTCGCGCTGCGCGAGCAGGCGGCGGGCAGCGCCCGCGCTGGCGTCCAGCGGCGGGCACCGCAGGAAGTTTCTCCCGGCGTAGATGCCGGAGGGATCGTCGTCCTGTGGGACATTGCCCTTGGGCTCCACGGCGCACGCGCGCTTGAAGGCGGCGGAGTCCGGCCCGAGGGCCTTGTCGATCTCCGACTCGGTCCACGAGTAATACCCGGAATATTCGTCGCCCGTGGCGTCGACCGCCGCGGCGAACGTTCCGTCCGGGTGGGCCAGGGCCGCGAGGGCGTAGTCGAGCGCGCCGCGCGCGCACGAGGCGAAGGCGGCCGCATCGGGGCCCGAGGCGCCCTCGAGGTAGGCGAGCGCGATCCGCGCCTGGTCGGAAAGGGTCTTCTGCGGGTAGGGAAGGCGCCAGGCGCCGTCGTTGGCGTAGCGGAAGAACCCGCCGTCGAGCGGGTCGCGCAGGGCGCTTGACGAGATCGACCGAAGCGTCGCGAGGGCCTCCTCGCGGTCGGCGGCTGATTGCGCGAGGAGGAACCGGAGCAGCTCCGGCTCAGGGCTCTTTGGGGGATCGCCAAAACCGCCCCGCTGCGCGTCGAAGGCGGCCCTCCACGTGTCGGAGGCCTTGGCGAGCCTGGCCGCCGCCTTCTCCCCGCTCCACGTGTGCGCGGTGTGATCGGCGTCCCCGCCCAGCTGGACCACGGCCTCCTTGGCGTGCCTGCGGCAGGCGGCGGGGTCAGCGGCCCAGGCCGCCTCTGCCTGGGAGGCAAGCTTTAGAAACCCGGGGGCGCCCCAGTCCTCCGAGGGGGACAGGTAGGCGGCGCCCTCGAACGGCGTGAACTCGGGCGTGAGCCAGAGGTTCAGGGGCCAGCCGCCGAGCTGCTTGACCTCGACGACGTAGGCCTGGAAGAGCGCGGCCACCTCCGGGTGCTCTTCGCGGTCGACAATGACGCAGACGAAGTGGCTGTTGAGCCATTCCGCGGTCTTGGGGTTCGCGAAGGTCTGCCGGCGCATCGCGGAGGAGAGCTCGCTCGTGAAGGAGCCGATGAAAAGGTAGACGGGTTTCTGCTCGCGCTTCGCCCGCGCGACAGCCGGCTCGCCCCACGGCATCCAATCGACCGGGCTCGCGGCGTTGGCGCGAAGGAAGGCGGAGGGCTCGGGGCGCAGCAGGTCGGCGGAGCGCGCACGGGGGCTGGCCGCTGCCAGGCAGGCCAGAAGGAGGGCGGGGGAGAGGCGTTTCAGCATTGGGGATTGAGGCCGGGAGCGGGCCCTCGGCGCCGGGGGGCGGGAGGCGGGCCGCGATCCTTGGCGCCCCGGCAGGCCATCGCAATCCTGCGTTTGGCGCCGCGCATTGCTCTCTGGGGGAGATGGTGCTACTGGTCGCCCCATGAACATCCACGAAGGCCAGCACGTGCTGCGGGGCGGGACGCCGCCGCACACGGCGCGCGCCGCGCTCATCCTGCTGCACGGACGGGGAGCGTCGGCCGAGGACATCCTCTCGCTCGGGGAGGAGATAGCCGCGGACGTGCCCTGCGTCGCGCTCCTTGCGCCCCAGGCCGCGGGGGGCACCTGGTATCCCCAGAGGTTTCTCGCGCCCATAGCCCAAAACGAGCCCTACCTGAGCTCCGCCCTGGGGGTCATCGCGCGCGTGGTGCGGGAGCTTGAGGCCGCCGGCCTTCCCGCCAGGAAAATCCTGATTGCGGGCTTCTCGCAGGGCGCCTGCCTCGCGCTCGAGTATGCCGCGCGGCAACCCCAGCGCTACGGCGGCGTCGCCGGTCTAAGCGGATCGCTCATCGGACCCCCGGGCGCCGCACGGACGCTGGCGGGCAGCCTGGACGGCACGCCCGTCTACGTGGGCTGCAGCGACATCGATGTCCACATCCCGCTGAAGAGCGTCGAGGAGAGCGCGACCGTGTTGAAGGCCCTCGGGGCGGACGTGACGAAGTCCATCTTCCCGGGAATGGGCCACACCGTGAATGCCGAGGAGATTGCCGCCGTCCAGGCCATGGTGAGCGCCGTCGAGGCCGGTGCCTGACCCCGGGCGCGTCGCCGTCACCCTATCGGCGCCACCGCGCTTGAAGGGCGCCGTGACGGTACTTGCGAAAGGCCGCCCCGGGACTAAGGTTAGCGTTCCCGTCGAATCCGGCGGCCGCGACGGCCGCTGCAACCGCCCGAACCCCCTGCAACCATGTCGTCCGAAACTCTTGCAATAATCTCTCCCCACCTTCCGCTGATCCCGGTGTTGTGCTGCGCCTTCGCCGGGGTGATGGGCACGGCCCGGGCCGCCGACTCGACCGACAAGGTCGGGGTCTTTGACCAGCACGGCGACATCGGCGGCGTGGCCATTCCCGGGACGGCGGTGTTCGACGGCGACTCCCAGGAATACGCGCTGTCGTCGTCCGGCACCAACATGTGGGGCGACCACGACGAGTTCCAGTTCGTCTGGAAGAAGGTGAAGGGCGACTTCATCGTCCAGGCCTCGACGGAGTTCCTGGGCGCGGGCTCCGGCCCGCACAGGAAGATGGGCATCATGGTCCGCGCGAGCCTGGACCCCCGCTCCGCCCATGTGAACGCGTGCCGGCACGGCGGCGGCCTTGCGGCGCTCCAGTTCCGCAAGTCCGAAGGCGCCCAGACGGAGGAGATCCACGTCAGGACAGACGGCCCGGAGGTCCTCCAGCTCGAGCGCTCCGGCAAGAAGTTCACAATGTCCGTCGCGCATCTCGGCGAGACCTACACGACGCAGGAATTCGATTCGTCCGACCTGCCCGACGAGGTGTATGTCGGCATCTACGTGTGCGCCCACAACAACACCCTTGTGGAGCGGGGCATCTTCAGGAACGTCCGGCTGATCCGCCCCGCGGCGCCCGACTTCAAGCCTTACAGGGACTACATCGGCAGCGACATCGAGCTGCTCGACGTGAACACGGGCGTGCGCAAGACGATCCACAGGGCGGAGGACTCGATCCAGGCCCCGAACTGGACGCCCGACGGGAAGCGTCTCGTCTACAACCACAACGGGCACATGCTCAGCTTCGACCTGGCGACCCTTGAATCCACCCCGATCGACACCGGGGCGCAGGTCCACTGCAACAACGACCACACGCTGTCCTTCGACGGCACGATGCTGGGAATCAGCAGCGGGTCGCCTTCGATCGTCTACACGCTCCCGATCGGCGGCGGCGTGCCGAAGCAGATCACGCCCACAGGGCCCTCGTACCTTCACGGATGGTCCCCCGACGGGAAATTCCTCGTGATCACGGGGGCGCGGAACGGGGAGTACGACATCTACAAGGTCCCCTCTGACGGCGGTCCCGAGGTGCGCCTGACGACGGCGAAGGGCCTCGACGACGGATCCGAGTACACCCCTGACGGCAAGACGATCTACTTCAATTCGGAGCGCTCCGGGAAGATGCAGGTGTGGAAGATGGATGCGGACGGCTCCAACCAGACCCAGGTGACCAATGACGAGTACAACAACTGGTTCCCGCACGTGTCGCCCGACGGAAAGACGGTCCTGTTCATCACGTTCCCGCCGGAGATCCCCTCAGGGGACCATCCCTTCTACAAGCGCGTCTACCTGCGCAAGGTGCCGATCGAGGGCGGAAAGCCCACGGTAGTGGCCTACGTGTACGGGGGCCAGGGCTCGATCAACGTGAACTCATGGTCGCCGGACAACCACACGATCGCGTTCGTCAGCAACTCGGGCTCGTTCTGAGGCCCAGGGCGGGGTAAAAAAATTCGCCGCCCGGCTGGCAGGCCGGACGGCGAATTCGGGTGGAGGGCTAA
>CAYNLL010000089.1:0-9669 GCA_964398015.1 uncultured Opitutaceae bacterium
CGCCATGTAGAGGGTGCGCGGGATCGGCGTGGCGCTCATGGAGAGCACGTCGACCGTGGCCCGCATCGCCTTGAAGGTCTCCTTGTGCTTCACGCCGAAGCGCTGCTCCTCGTCGATGATCACCAGGCCGAGGTCCTTTGGGGCGACGTCGCGCTGCAGCAGGCGGTGGGTCCCGATCAGGATGTCGACGCCGCCCTTTGCCACCGCCTCCAGGATCGTGCGCTGCTCGGCGTGGGTGCGGAAGCGGCTCATCATTTCAACCGAGATGGGGTAGCCGGCCATCCGCTCCCTGAACGTGTTGAGGTGCTGCTGCGCCAGCACGGTCGTCGGGACGAGGACGACCACCTGCTTGCCGGACTGGACGGCCTTGAAGGCAGCCCTGACGGCCACCTCGGTCTTGCCGAAGCCGACGTCGCCGCAGATCAGGCGGTCCATCGGGCGCCGGCGCTCCATGTCGCGCTTGGTCTCCTCGATCGCGCGGAACTGGCCGGGCGTCTCCGTGAAGGGGAAGGAGGCCTCGAACTCGCCCTGCCACTCGGTGTCGGGAGGAAACGCAAAACCCTCCTGGGCCTCCCGGCTGGCCTGGATGCGCAGCAGCTCGGCCGCGAGGTCCAGGGTCGCCTGCTCGACCGCCCGGCGCGCCTTCTCCCATTTCCCGCTGCCGATCTTCCCGAGCTTCGGCTTTATCCGGCCCAGGCCCACGTAGCGGCTGACCAGGTGCGACTCCTGCAGGGGAACATGCAGCGTCACGCCGTCGTCGAACTCGAGCGAGATCACCTCGCGCAGGCCCTGGGCGGTCTCGATCTTCGTGAGGCCTCGGAAGAGGGCGATCCCGTGCTGGAGGTGGACCACGAAGTCGCCCTCCACCAGCTCGGAGAAGTCGAGTAGCTGGTCGACCTGGGCGATCGAGGCGCGCGCACGGCCCCCGGCCGCGGCCCTCCTCGCCCTCTTCCGGCCGAAGATCTCGGTCTCGGTGACGAACACGAGCCCGCGCCGGCCTCTGGCGATCGACAGGCCCGCGCCCTGGCGCGCGGTGGTCCTGAACCCCTCGTTCAGGTCGCCGCGCAGGAAGAGGGGCTCGATCCCCGCCAGTCCCTCGTCGGCCGCGAGGATCTCGCGGATCCTCTTCTCCTCGACCTCCTTGGAGGAGGCGAAGACAATGGCGTAGCCCTCTCGCTTCCACGCGGCGAGCTGTCTCAGGAACGCCCGCCTTGCGTCCTCCTCCGCATCGAGCCGGTCCCGGGCCAGGAGGGACTCCGAGGGAAGCTGCCTGTGGTGTGCGAGGCTCTCGGTGTCCCAGACGGCCTCCGACGAGGGCAGCGCGAAGATGTCGGCGGCCTCGTCGATCTCCGACAGGCCGTAGGCCGCGGCACACCCCGAGAGCAGGGGGGCGAGCGCATCCTTGCCCTCGACAGAGAAGGCCCTGAACTCCTCTTCCAGCGCCGCGGGCTCCACGAAGACGACGCACGCCAGCGTGCTGAGGTAGTCCGAGATCCCGGTCTTCGCGGACTCGAAGCGCACGCGGGGGGAGGCCGCGACGGAGATGCGCTCGACCCGGGCTCCCGAGCGCTGGGTGACCGGGTCGAACGCCCGGATGTCCTCGATGTCGTCGCCGAAGAAATCGAGCCGGTAGGGCTCCGGGGCCGTCACCGGGTAGACGTCGATGATGCCCCCGCGGATGGCGTAATGCCCCGGCGACTCGCAGACCGCCTCGCTGTCGTAGTCGAGCTCCCTCAGCCTCTCCAGGACCAGCTTGAACGGTTGCCGCGAGCCGCGGGTGAGGACGATCTCGCTCGCCGCGTATTTCTCCAGGGCGGGGACGGGCTGAAGGAGCGACGTCGGCGTCGTGAACACGGCGACGCTCGCCCGTCCTTGCGCCGTGTCGCGCCGCGCCTCGCGCAGGCGGGACAGGACCGTCAGCCTGTCGCCGGACGCGGCAAAGGCCTCCCGCATGTCCCTGCTGTCGGGCATCGACTCGGGGAAGAGGAGGGTCTCGGGCGGGGGAGCGTCCCCGATCGCCCTCGAGAAGAACGCGACGTCCTCGGCGAGCTGCTCCGCTGCCCTTAGGTCCTGCGCCACGACCAGCCACACCGGGGCCGGGTGCTCCCTCATTGCCTCGGCGATCACGGCCCCGCGCGCCGCGGCGCAGACGCCGACGATCTTGTGCCTGACGGCGCCTGTCATTTTCCGGGCCCGGAGCCCAGGGTCGCCAGAGCGGCCCTAGCCGCCTCCTCCTCCGCAAGTTTCTTTGACGATCCGCGGCCCGAGCCGATCCGGCGCTCAAGCAGGTACACCGCGACCTCAAACTCGCGCTCGTGGTCGGCCCCGTCCGCCGCCAGCAGCTCGTAGCGGATCGCCTGGTTCCCGTGGACGGGCTGGACGATCTCCTGGAGCCTTCCCTTGGGGTTGGCCTGTCCCTCGAGCTCGCCGAGGCGCTCCCCGAGGTCCCCGTAAACGCGGAGAACGACCCGGCGGGCGCCCTCAAGTCCCGCGTCCTGGTTCACGGCCCCAACGAGGGCCTCGAACGCATCCTCGAGGGCGGCGTCGCGCAAGCGCCCCCCTGTGGCCTCCTCGTTGGCTCCCAGCCTGAGGAACACGTCGAGGCCGACCTCGCGCGCGAGACGGGCGAGGAAGGCGCCCTTGCCGAGGACGGCGCGCCTCTTGGTGAGCTCCCCCTCCCGGTCATCGGGGTAGAGCGCGAAGAGGGCCTCGGTCAGCACCAGCTGGAGCACGGAGTCGCCCAGGAACTCGAGGCGCTGGTTGTTGCCCGAGGAGCCGGGGTTGTCCTGCAGCCAGGAGGCGTGGGTGAGCGCGCGCTCGAGCAGCGCCGTGTCGCGGAACACGTGGCCGATCCGTTCCTGGAGGAGGGCGAGGTCGCCGGTCATGAGCTCGCGCTGGTGTAGCGCCGCAGGCCGCGCCGGAACACGAAGACCGCCAATGAGAACCACGCCATTGTTGCGGCGCAGAGGCCCGCGGCCCAGGAGGGCTGGAAGCCGTGGAGGACCGTGCGCGCCGGGGCGTTGCTGACGACAACAACCGGCAGGATCCACACGAAGATGAGGCTGGCCAGCCCCTTGAAGGCCTCGCGGGGCAGGCGCGAGAACTCCATGAGGCTGAAGTAGCTTCCCTCCACGCCCTGCGAGCTCGTGATCCAGAAGGCCAGCGACATGGCCAGCACGAGGGCGCTGTAGTGGATGACGACCCCGCAGGCGATCATGACGCAGTAGAGCGCGATGTCGGCGATTCCGGGGCTCAGGCCCAGCTTGCCGGCCGAGTAGACGACGAGCGCCGCGGCGACCACGGAATTGAGCAGCCCGTCGAGCTCCAGCTTCCGGGTCGACGCCATGAACAGCGGGTCGCCGGGCTGCGCCAGGACGAAGTCGAAGAGGCCGCTGCGCACGTTGCGTCCCATCTCGAAGATGCCGCTCCAGAAGAAGCCCATGAGGAAGCGCTGGATCAGCATCGATGTCCCTACCAGGATGAGCATCTCGTACATGCTCCACCCCGCGACGGAGGAGGTGTGGCTGTAGATCACGCCGACCATGATCACGTTGACGGTGATCCACAGCAGCTCCACGACCGCCCAGATGAAAAGGTCCCCGCGGAACATGGTAGCACGAACCAGTGAGTAGCGGGCGCTTGCCAGCCAGATCCTCAAGTAGAGGGAGAGTGTGCTCATGGCGCTTTGGCCCGTCATCCGCCGGCCGCGGTGTGGTGCCGCAGGCCGCGCCGCCAGACGGCCTCTGCCAGGCAGACGAGGACGAACGCCCAGACGGCCTGGATGGCCAGGCCCTGAACGGCGAAATCAAGGCCCTGCCTGCCGGTCAGGATGGCCGCGGGGAAGTAGGCCTGGTAGAAGAACGGAAGGAAGCGCGCGACCTGGAAGACCGAGTGCGGCAGCATGTCCAGGGGGAAGATCTGGCCGCCGAGCAGGTTCTCGATGGACATTGAGAGCAGCACGAAGCCCTGGATGTCGAGGAACCAGAAGGCGAGCAGGCCGAAGCAGTAGGCGATGCTGAACTGGATGATCGCGGTGAGCGCCATCGCGGGGATGCCGAGCGCCAGGCGCCACCCGTCGTGCGGAAGCTCGAGGTAGCTCCTGAAGAACGGGAGCGCCAGGAGTAGCGCCAGCGCGCCGAAAAACCCGGACACCACTCGCGCCGCCGCGAACACGCTCAGGCGGTAGGCGAAGTAGTTGATGGGCTTGAGGAGGAACTGGTTGATGAGCCCGTTGCGGATGTCCTCGCTGATCTGGTAGTCCTCGTTGAAGGCGCCGATGAAGAACTGCAGGATGAAGATGACCACGAAGTAGGTGAGGGTTTGTGGGAAGTTGAAGCCCCCGATGGCTCCCTTGCCCGCGAAGACCGCCCCCCACAGGATGTACACGACGACCAGGTGGAAGAACCAGAACAGGCTCCTGACCGCGAAGTTCCAGCGGTACGTGAGGTTGCTCTGCAGCCCGACGATGAACGCGTGCCCGTACTTGATCACAGGCTGAAGCGCGCGATCACCTCGGCGGCGAGGTTGCGGTACGCGGTGGTGCCGGGGCTCATAGGGTCGTACGCGAAGATCGTCTTTCCGAAGCTCGGCGCCTCGCTCAGGCGGACCGTCCTGGGGATCACGGACGCGAAGATCTTGTCGGCCATGTGCTTCTTGACCTCGTCGACGACCTGGCGCGAAAGGCTCGTCCTCACGTCGAACATGGTCATGACGATGCCGCCCAGCTCGAGGCCCGGGTTGATCCCGGCGGTCTTCAGGCGCTCGACGTTGCGCAGGATCTGGCCGAGGCCCTCAAGGGCCATGTACTCGCATTGCAGCGTAATGAGGAGGAAGTCGGCTGCCGCGAGGCTGTTCATCGAGAGCATTCCGAGCGCAGGGGGGCAGTCGATGATGATCGCCCGGAAGCCGCCTGACGCGACGACGGGCTGGAGCACCCCGCGCAGCTTCATCAGGTAGTTGTCCATCTGAGAGAGTTCGATCTCGGCCGCGGCCAGGTCCTCCTCGCTAGGGATGATGGCCAGGTGCTCGTAGGCCGTGGGTGTCACCAGGGAGAGCGCGTCGCCCTCGCCGCGGAGGGCGGCATAGAGGCTGCGTCCCTCCTGCTTCTCGATGCCGAGCGAGCTCGTCGCGTTCGCCTGGGGGTCGAGGTCGATGAGGAGCGTGTGGATCTTTTTCAGGGCGAGCCCGGCCGCTAGGTTTACCGCGGTCGTGGTCTTGCCTACGCCGCCCTTCTGGTTGGCGATGGTGAAGACGGTGGTGGCCATTGGGTCCATTCTCGTTTTTCCGGGGGCGCGGCGTCAATTCCCGCCGCAATGCGTTCGGTCTTGACCACGGACCGGCCATGACTGCCATCTGGTCGCGTGGCTCCAGACACACTCCTCTCCTCCAAGCCCATCCCGGCGCGCGAGCGCCTGATCCTCGCCCTCGACGTGCCCAGCCTCGACGAGGGAAAGCGATGGGTCGAGCGCCTTGGCGACTCGGTGCAGTTTTACAAGCTCGGGCTTCAGTTCCTGATGACGGGCCAGTATTTCGACATGATCGAGTGGCTCGATGCCCAGGGGAAGAAGGTGTTCGCGGACATCAAGTTCTTCGATGTCCCTGAGACGGTCAGGCTCGCCGTGGACCAGCTGAGGCACCGCAAGGTCGCCTTTGCGACCGTGCACGGCAACGATTCCATGCTCGAGGCCGCCGTTTCGGTGAAGGGCCAGATCAAGATCCTCGCGGTCACAGTCCTCACGAGCCTCGACCGGGGGGACCTGGACGACCTCGGATTCCAGTGCGACCCCGAGGAACTCGTCCTCTCGAGGGCGCGGCGGGTGCTTAAGCTGGGCTGCGACGGGGTGATCTCCTCGGGACTCGAGGCGGCCAGGCTCCGGGGTGAACTCGGGGGCAATTTCCTGGTCGTTAGCCCCGGAATCCGGCCGGTCGAGAACCGGCCGTCCGACGACCAGAAGCGCACCGTGGACGTCGAGGACGCGTTCCTTCGCGGGGCGGACTACATCGTCGTGGGCCGCCCCATCCGGCAGGCCGCCGATCCGCGGGCCAAGGCCGAGGAGATGCAGGCCAAGATCGCCGGCCTCTTCAGCCGCGGAGGCCGATGATCACGAGGACGCTCCTGCTGGCCTGCGCCGCGGCGGCCGCGCTGGGGGCCGAGCCGGGCGCGACGGCGGGCACGCTTCCCGGGCTGCAGCCGGATGGCTTCACCCTCCTGCACAACCAGTGGCCCATACGCCCGGCGGGAGACCAGGTCGGGCTCGGCGAATTTCCGGTCAACATGGCGGTCGACCCCAGCGGGCGGCTGGCCGCGGTCCTGCATGCGGGCCACGGACGGCACGAGGTCCGCGTCGTGGACCTCGCCTCGGGCCGGGTGGTGGCCGCCGCCCCCCTCCACGAGGCCTTCTGCGGCATCGCCTTCTCGTCGGACGCGCGGAGCCTCGTCTGCAGCGGCGCAAGCGACGGCGTCCTCCACGTCTTCTCGCTCGCCGGGGGCGGCTTGGCGGCGCGGGGGGACGTCCGGGTCGCGCCTGTCGACGACACGGGCGTCGTGGCCGGTTTCGCCCTCTCGCGCGATTCGAGTTCGGCCATTGTCGCCCTGGCCTTCGGCAGCACGGTGGTCAGGGTCAACTTGGACTCGGGCGCCCCAGTCTGGACGGCCCGCCTCGGCCCCGTGGCCGCGCCGGTGGCCCGGGCCTCGGGGCAGGAAGGCGCGCCGAACGACGTCCTCGTGGGGCGCGAGCTCGTGGCAGGCGCCGATCCCCTGAATGTCGTCTGGGACGAGAAGCGCGGGCGCGCCTACGTGAGCCTTTGGGGCGAGTCCTCCGTCGCCGTGATCGACGCCGCGGACGGGCGCCTCATCGGGCGCTGGGAGACGGGCCTGCACCCCAACGAGATGGTCCTCTCCGGCGACGGGCGCCTTTTCGTGTCGAACGGCGGGCTCAACACGGTCTCGGTCCTTGATGCGAACGACGGCCGGCCGACCGAGGTCCTCTCCTCCGCGTTCACCCCGGGCGAGCCCCCGGGCTCGACGCCCGACAGCCTCGCGCTCTCGCCTGACGGCCGGACGCTCTACGTCGCCAACGCCTACACCAACACCGTGGCCGTGTTCGACGTCGGCATGCGCGGCGAAGGCCGCCCCATCGGCTTCATCCCCACGGGCTGGTTCCCGACCTCGGTGAGGCTGACTCCGGACGGGCGCACGCTCCTCGTGGTGAGCGCGCGAGGCCTGGTCCCTATCGCAAGCGGGGGGGCAGGCAAGCCCTGGACGAAGATCGCCGAGCTCTACAAGGGATCCCTCGGGATCCTCCGCCTGAAGAAGGGGGACGCCTACGGCCGCGCGCTCGCCGACTGGACGAGGACCGCGCAGCGCTGCAGGCCGGCCGCGCCCCAGGCGGCCGTGCCGGGCGACCCCATCCCCGTGCGCCCCGGCGACCCCTCCCCGATGCGCTATGTCGTCTACATCATCAAGGAGAACCGCACATACGACCAGGTGCTCGGCGACCTGCCCCAGGGCAACGGGGAGCCGTCCCTCTGCCTCTTCCCGGAAAGGGTCACCCCCAACATCCACGCGATCGCCCGGCAGTTCGTGCTCCTGGACAATTTCTACGCGAACGCGGAGGTGAGCGCGAGCGGCCACGAGTGGAGCACCGCGGGGTATTCGTCCGAGTTTGTGGAAAAGTCCTGGCCGGTGAACTACGGGCACCAAGACGATGGCAGCCACGTGCCGTACCCGAGCGAGGGCCACTACGCCGCGGCGCTGCCGGCGCTGGGCTATCTCTGGGACCGCTCGGCGGCCGCGGGCGTCACGTACCGCAGTTTCGGGGAATTCACGGAGAACCCCGATCGTCCCGGCATGCCCACTGACAGCAACCTTCCCGCGCTCAAGGGGCATGTGGCGCCGAATTTCCGCGGGTGGGACATCAAGTACCACGACCGCGACCGCGCGAACGCCTTCATCGCCGAGCTGCACCATTTCGAGGCGGCGGGCGAGATGCCGCGGCTTCAGATCGTGCGCCTTCCCCAGGACCACACGTCGGGGGCCAAGGTGGGAGAATGGACGCCCGAGGCGATGGTGGCCGACAACGACCAGGCGCTCGGACGCGTGGTGGAGGCGCTCAGCGCATCGCGCTTCTGGCCGAAGACCGTTGTGTTCGTTGTCGAGGATGATGCGCAAAGCGGCCCCGATCACGTGGATGCGCATCGGACTGAGGCGCTGGTTGCAGGTCCCTTCGTGCGCCGCGGCGCCGTCGACTCGACCCCCTATACGACCTGCTCCATGCTGCGCACGATGGAGCTGATCCTCGGGCTGGAGCCGATGTCGCAGTTCGATGCGGCGGCGGCGCCGATGAGGGCGAGCTTCCAGCCGCACCCCGACGAGTCGCCGTACAGCGCGGTGGCCGCTCACGTCGACATCGAGCTCAGGAACGTGAGCAAGAGCGCCGCCGCGGCGATCTCCGCACGGTTTGACCTTTCGCGCGAGGACATGATCGACGAGCAGGTCTTCAACCGGGTGATCTGGGCCGCCGTCCGGGGCGACGACGCGCGCATGCCCGCGCCCCTGCACGCGGCATTTGTCCGCCAGCTTCCGGGCGCGGACGACGACGACTGAGCCTGGCTCAGCCGGACACCGGCGGCTGGAACGGGATTGGGTTGATCCCCTGCTGGCGGCACAGCGCGATGTCGACGATCGAGTACTGCGCGGTCCCCAGGAACGGGAGTGTCGCCTGCAGCTCCTTTGCCCCCTCGGCCGCCGCCGCCTGGAACGAGGCCTGGCCGAGCAGGGTGGTCTCGAACGCCACCAGGCGGCCCGCCTCGGCCGCGTCATAGAAGCCTACGAAGCAATGTCCCGGCCTGAACAGGAGCACCGGACGAAGGCCTATCCTGCGCAGGATCGAGCAGAACAGGACCGAGGCGTCGACGCAGTTCGCCCCCTGGTCATGGACGGACTGGTCGAGGAAGCGCACGTACTGCGTCGAGACGAGCGCAGAGGTTCCGCTGTCGGTGGCGACGTTCACATAGCTCAGGCCCCTCGAGGCGAGCGCGTCCCATACGGCCTGGGCCTGTGCAAGCGAGGCCTGGGGCCCGGACTGGTACCCGCTGAAGGCGTGGACGCCGCCCGCCGCGATGGCCTCCTGGAGAAGCGCGTTGATCCAGGGGTGGTCCTCGTTGACGAACGCGGCGAAGCACACGCTCGTGTCCTGCCACTGTCCGGTGGAGGTGACGAAGATCCTGGAGACGGCCTCGTTCACCGAGTGAACCGTGCACACCAGCGTCGCCTCGGCTTCGGAGCGGCCGTCGACCAGGAGCGTCGCGACGAACGACTGCGGCTCCATCTGGGAGGTGCGCCTGAGGGCCTCGAAATTCCACGGAAGCTCGGGGCTTATGGCCGCGGAGCCGCCGGCGGCGTCGATCGGCACCTGGAGGGGCCGCAGGAAGAGCCCGGAGTCGATGCGGAGCTGGAGCGCGCCGCCGGCAGGGAGGCCGCGCAGGTCGAGCGTAAGGCAGCGGAGGTATTCGGGGTAGGCGGCGCCGATCGAGAGGAGGAGCGACGGGTAGATGTTGTTCTGGAACGAGCACGAGAGCTCGCATGTGGGGGCCCTTTCGCTCGCGCGCGGGACGGCCGCCGCGGGCGCCGGGGCGGGGGCGTCCGCGCCGGGGCGGGCGGCGGCGGCC
>CAYNLL010000090.1:0-9667 GCA_964398015.1 uncultured Opitutaceae bacterium
CAGGCTGGAGCCCGAGTTCCTCAACTGACGATGAACGACGATCCCGCAGGCTCCGAGGCGGCCAAGATCGAGCCCCGCTGGCGTTGGCATTACCGCGCCCTCATGCGCCTTAACGGGCGGCTGCTCGGCGAGCGCAACGAGCATCGCAGAGAGATGGGTGACGCCTTGACGGAATTCCACAAGGACCCGGCCGACACGGCCGCGGACCAGTCCGAGCGGAACATCCTCTTTGCCGAGCTGGAGATGGAAGAAAATGCGATCGCCGAGGTAGAGGCGGCCCTCCAGCGGATCCGGGACGGAAAGTACGGGATCTGCGAGGCGACGGGAAACAAGATTTCACCGGACAGGCTCCGCGCGATCCCATGGACGCGCTTCTGCAGGGAGGCCGCGCCGCGAGGGAAGCCGCGCGCCTTTTGAGCAACCCGGGGCAAGAGGGTGCCAACGCCGCAGGGCTGGCAACGGGGGCGAAAGCCAAGAACTGGCGAGGAAATGGCAAGCCGTGCGCAGCGCCGCACGGGAATCGTGCCACATTCCCATAAGAAGCGGAGGAACAAGCCATGAAACAAAACATTAGGCCTCATGCTGCATTCTCGACGCCTCAGGAAGAGGACGTCCGCGACTACGCTTACCACCTCTACGTCCAGGGCGGCTGCGTCCCGGGCCACGATCTGGACAACTGGCTCGAAGCCGAGGCGTGCCTGTCCGCCAACATCCCAACGGAGCACTCCCATTCGCGCCTTCACCGGCACATGAGCGGCGCCCGCAAGGCCGACCTTCTCGCCGCCGGTCCCGCAGGCTAGGCCGCCAACCGCACGGCACGGGCGGTTGCACGGGAGATCACCAGGTCCTCGTCGCTTGCCATCACGCGCACCGTCACCGGACCCCCGTCGACCGAGATGACGGGGGCGTTCCTCGCGTTCCTCGCCTGGTCCAGCCGGATCCCGAGGAAGTCCATCCGTTCGCAAATTCGCCGGCGGATGGCCGGCGCATTCTCCCCGATTCCCCCCGAGAAGATCAGCGTGTCGAGCCCGCCGAGCACGGCCGCCAGCGCACCGAGGTGCTTCTTTGCCGTGTAGCAGAAGAGCTCCACCGCCTCGGCCGCCCGAGGGTTCGTCTCGACCACCTTGAGCAGCTCCTTCATGTCGCGGCTCACGCCCGAGACCCCCAGCAGACCCGATTGGAGATTCACCATCCTGTTGATCTCGCCTGCGGAAAGGCCTTCGTCCACGAGCAGGTGCAGCAGGACGCCCGAGCAGAGGTCGCCGGGGCGCGTGCCCATCATGAGGCCGCCGCTCGGCATGTAGCCCGTGGTCGCATCGACGCTCTGGCCGGCGTAAACCGCCGCCATGCTTGAGCTCCCGCCCAGGTGCGCGATCACGACCCGCCCCTGCGCCGCCCCCTCGCCCGCCTCCGACCCGAGCCGCCGCATGAGGGAGTCGCAGGACAGCCCATGAGAGCCAAAGCGCACAATCCCCCTTTCGTAGAGCTCGCGGGGCAGCGGGTGCATCTGGGCGACGGCGGGCATGCTCCGGTGAAAAGCGGTATCGAAGCAGGCCACGTTGGGGAGGCCGGGCAGGAGGGTTCGCACCGCGCCCAGCACGCGCAATTCGGGAAAGATGGACTCGGGACCCACCCGTACGATCCTGCGCAGCTCCTCCTCCACGGCGGGCGTGACCGTGACGGGCTCGATGAACCGGGTTCCCCCGTGCAGGAAGCGGTGACCGACGCCGTCGATCGGCGCGCCGTCAGCGCTCCGATGGAGCCAATCGACGAAGCGGCGGGACGCCGTTTCGTGGTCCGGGATCCCCAAGGCACTCTCGAAAAGGATCTTCCCGTGTTCGTCCTGCACCGCGAATCTCCCCTGCGCGAGGCCGATGCCGTCGCACCGTGCCGCGATCAGCCTACGCTCGTCGGGGCCCAGGATGTAGAGCGAGAATCTCGCGCTCGATGAACCGCTGTTGACGGTCAGGATATGGACTGAGGCTGGGCTCATTCCCTTCGATCAATTGTCAGGTGCTTGTTTTCGCGCCGCAGTCAGATTCAGGTGGGTGGTCAGCACAATAGCTTAGCAAGATCGCGCGCAGCTGGCTCCGCACCGCTTGCGTTTTCCCATGCGGATATTGCCGGCCCCGGGAAAGCCATTTGGCGAGGGGAATCGATTTTCCTGCTTTTGGGTTCGCGGGATCTCGGATAGCCTCGTGCCACACTCCCGTCACTGCGTCCCCATCCGCAAGCCGTGCTCCACTCGCCCCGCGGCGCACGTCCCGGCCCCCACCCCGAGAGGCTCCTCGAAGCATGAAACCAAGCAAAGGCAGCGAAGATCTCCGCGGCTCATCGCCGCGATCCCTGGACTTTCTCTTCGCCCCGCGGACCGTCGCCGTGATCGGCGCCACCGAAAAGGAGGGCAGCGTCGGCCGCGCGGTCATGGAGAACCTGAAGGGATTCGGCGGGACCGTCTATCCCGTCAACCCCAACCACTCCAGCGTGCTCGGGCTAAAGTCGTTCCGGAGCGCGGCGGACCTTCCCGTGGCGGTGGATCTCGCCGTGATCGCAACGCCAGCCTCCACGGTCCCGGGCGTCGTGGGGGAGTGCGCCGACGCGGGCATCCGGGGCGCGGTCATCCTGTCCGCCGGCTTCAAGGAATGCGGGGCGCAGGGCGCGGCCCTTGAGCAGAGCATCATGAAGGAGGCCTCGCGGGGGGGGGTGCGGATCATCGGCCCGAACTGCCTGGGCATCATGGTCCCCCACGCCGGCCTCAACGCTACGTTCGCCTCCGGCATGGCCAGCAAGGGCAACATCGCCTTCGTCAGCCAGAGCGGGGCGCTCTGCTCGGCGATCCTGGGGTGGAGCAGGCGCCGGAAGCTGGGCTTCAGCGCGTTCGTCTCCGTCGGATCCATGATCGACGTCGGCTGGGGCGACCTGATCGACCACTTCGGCAACGACTCCAACACGCAGAGCATCGTCATCTACATGGAGTCGGTCGGCGACGCCCGCTCGCTCCTGTCCGCGGCGCGCGAGGTCGCGTTCAAGAAGCCCATCATCGTGATCCGGGTGGGCCAGTCCGAGGCTGCCGCGAAGGCCGTCGCCTCGCACACGGGGGCGCTCACGGGAAGCGACGAGGTGCTCGACGCGGCGTTCCGGCGCGTGGGCGTGCTGAGGGTGAAGACGATTGAGGAGCTCTTCGAGCTAGCCGACGTCGTTGCCAAGCAGCCCATCCCCAAGGGGCCGCGCCTGTGCATCGTGACCAACGCCGGCGGTCCAGGCGCCCTTGCCGCCGACATGGTGGCCAGCTGCGGGTGCCAGCTGGCACCGCTGTCGTCCGCAGGGCTGGCGGTGCTGGACGGGCAGCTGCCGCGGACCTGGAGCCGAGGGAACCCCATCGACATCCTGGGCGACGCTGACGAGAAGCGCTTTGTGAAGGCGGTGGAGGTGGCCGTGAATGAGCCCAACAGCGATGGCGTCCTGGTGATTCTCACGCCCCAGGCCCTGACCAACCCCACGGCGACGGCGGAGTCGCTCAAGGCGTTCTCGCGAGTGCACCGGCGGCCTATCCTGGCCAGCTGGATGGGTGGCGCGGAAGTGGATACCGGCCGCCGGATCCTCGCCGAGGGCGGCCTGCCCGTGTTCGAGTACCCCGACATGGCAGCCCGTGCCTTCTGCTACATGTGGCGCCGCAGCGAGAACCTCCATTCCCTCTACGAGACCCCTGCGCTGTCGACGTATTCCGACGGGGGATCGGCCGCGCGAAAGCGCACGAACTCGATCATCCGGGCCGTGCAGCGCTCCGGCCGGACCCTGCTGACGGAGTCCGAGGCCAAGCAGGTGGTGTCCGCCTACGGCATCCCCGCCGTCGAGACCCGTGTTGCCCTGACCGAGAAGGCCGCCCTCAAGGAGGCCGAAAGGATCGGCTACCCCGTGGCCGTGAAGCTCCACTCCAAGACCCTTAGCCACAAGACCGAGTTCGGGGGTGTGCACCTCGACGTGCGCAATGCCTCCGGCGTTCGCGGGGCATGGAAGGCGATCGAGAAGTCCGTGCGGGAGAAGGCGGGAAAGCAGCACTTCCAGGGCGTCACCGTCCAGCGCATGGTGCCCCGCGGCGGCTGCGAGCTCATCCTCGGTAGCAGCGTCGACCCCCAGTTCGGCCCCGTGCTGCTCTTCGGCGCCGGCGGGGAGCTCGTCGAGGTCTTCAGGGACCACGCCCTGGCCCTTCCACCCCTGACGGCAAACCTGGCGCGCCTCGCCATCGAGCAGACCAAAATCCACGCCGCCCTCATGGGAATCCGCGGAAGGGAACCCGCGGACCTGCCCGCGCTCGAGCAGCTGCTGGTCCGGTTCAGCCAGCTGGTGGCGGAGCAGCCCCGCATCAAGGAGATCGACGTGAACCCGCTGATGGTCGCCGGAAAGCAGATGATCGCGCTCGACGCCCGGATCATCCTGCACGATGCGGGCGTCGCGGACGCGCAGCTGCCCAAGCTGGCGATCCGGCCCTACCCATTCCAGTACGTCCGCGAGGAGAAGCTCCGGGGAGGAGTCCAGGTGACAATCCGCCCCATCCGGGCCGAGGATGAGCCGCTGATGGTGAAGCTCCACCACATGCTGTCCGCCGGCACCGTCTACAGCCGCTACTTCTCGTTCCTCAAGCTGGAGCAGCGCACGGCCCACGAGCGCCTGGCGCGCCTGTGCTTCATCGACTACGATCGCGAGATGGCGCTGGTCGCCGAGCGCAGGAGCAGCGGGACAGGCGAGCGCGAGATCATCGGCGTGGGACGCCTGATCAAGCAGCCGAGCAGGGCTACGGGGGAGTTCGCCATCCTCGTCGCGGATCCCTGGCAGGGCCTTGGGCTGGGCTCGCTCCTCCTTAGCCTCGTCGTCCAGGTGGCCCGCGACGAGCGCCTCTCGGCCGTGTCGGGCGAGATCCTGGCGGACAACCAGGCGATGAAGGCCGTCGCCCGCCGTGTGGGATTCCGCCTCAACCAGCCGACGGGGGAATCGATCGTCAGGGCGCTGCTGCGCCTCTGAGCGCGGCCCTCACCTGGCGTTTTCCGCCAGCACCTGCTTCACCCACACCCCGTAGTCGGGCGTGGGCGTGTAGTTCCAGTCGGAGACGAGGCAGGGCCTCGCGCGCGGGTGAAAATCCCACGAGGTCCAGTTCCACCCCCTCTCCTCGAGGGCCGCCAGCATCTCGCGGTTCCACCTCTCGTTGTTGTAGCCCGAGTCCTTGGGAAAGGGCCACGACACCTCGTCGGACCCGAACTCCGTCACGATGAAGGGCAGCTTCCGACCAAAGGCCTCCATCCGCGCGGCCCACTGGGGTATCGTCTCGCGGCCGATTCCCTTGAAGGGGTGCGGATACGGATGGACGGCATAGAGGACACCCAATCCCGCGGGATCGGCGAGTTGCCTGCCCTCGAGGATTCCCCCGACCTCGTACGCCCAGTTGATGCCGCCGGCGACGGCGAGGTTCCTTGCCCCGGTCGAGCGGATGGCGTCCAGCACCGCCTGCATCCCGACCGCATCGTAGGTGAGCGTCACGCCCTTCTTTTCGTCATGCTCCGTGACCTGCCCGCCCTTCAGCCACTGGTCCCACGTGATCCGCGTCGGCTCGTTGTAGAGGTCGAACAGCACGGCCGGGTTGCCCTTGTAGACAGGGGCGATGCTCTTCCAGAAGGCGATGCTGTTGGCGTCGGGAAGGTCGTGCTGGCCGATGTTCTTTCCCCATTCGCCCGCGTCGGACCAGTGCAGGTCGAGCAGGATGTGGACATCGCTTGCCTCGCAGAAGTCGACCAGGCGGCGCACGAGGGCGCGGTAGGCGGCCCCGCCGTCATCCTGGTCCGGCGCCCTTCCGAACCACCGGTCCTGCGAAAGGGGAAGCCGGATCAGGTTGGCGTGCCACTGGGAGACGGCGACCCTCACCGTCTCCTCGATCCGTCCCTCGCCGTTGCTCGAGAACTCCATCCCCGCGCAGTTGACGCCCCGAAGGCGCGCGAGCTTGCCGCTGGCGTCGAGGAGCTGGTTTCCCTCCACCCTGAGCTCAAGCGGCTCGGCCAAGAGGCCGAGGACCGCCACCAGGCCCAGGCCGGCCCCGGCGAGAATGCGACACAACGACGCTGGTAACCTTTTCATTTTTGCGAGAGACTGCCACAAATGCCCCGAAGCCAAGCGCAAATCAATTCCATACGGGCCAGTGCGCCGCCTGGACCGAACGTGCGCTCGACCTAGCACCTCTCCCCTGAATGGCACGCCCCCTTCTTCTCGTCGCCGCGTCCCTGGCCGCCGCCGCGCTGGCCCCAGCCCAGAGCGCTCCCGAGGACGTCGTCCAGAACCCGGAGATGGTGGTGACGGAGACAACCCGCCCCTCCGACGCCGCCGGGGTGACGCGGATCGGCTTCCAGCCCGAGGGCGACCCCGGGGCCAGCGCCTGGGACGACCTGGGCCGCGCGGTGGCCAACTTCCACGCCTCTGAAGGCGGCTCCGGAGGCTACGGAAGCCTCTTCGCGCTGCGCGGACTCGCCAATACGCCCTACTTCAGCGACCCGGCCGTGACCGTCTATCTCGACGCCATTCCGCTGCCGAGCAGCTTCACCTACCCCTCCGCAATCTTCGGGTTCGGATCGGCCTCCGTGTTTCGCGGGCCCGAGGGCACCGAGTTCGGCCGCGCCACGGACGGGGGCGTGGTGGTGTTCAGCCCCGCCGACCTCGGCAGCGCCGCGGGGGGCGAGGTCATCTCGGGGCTCGGGAGCTACGACTCGAGGCAGTCCGCGGTCGAGGCGCACACCGCGGCGGGAGGAGCCGCGGACGCGTCGATCGCCGCCGACTATGACGCGCGCGAGGGCTACATTGAAAACCAGCAGCTTGGCATCCGCGCGGACGACCGGGAGAACGAGAGCGTGTTCGCCCGCATGCGCCTGAGGCCGGCTGCGGGCGAAGAGCTCACCCTCGAGGTGCTCCGCACCCGGAGCCGCGACGGCGCCCAGCCCCTGGTGCCGCTGGGGGGCCCGCTCTACGAGGTCAGCCGGGCCATGGAGGGGGTCACCGACCTGGACAGCTGGGGAGCCGCCCTCAAGGCCACATTCGCGCTGCCGCTCTCGTCGACCCTGTCCAGCGTGACGAGCTGCACCGACTGGCGGATGAATCCCTACGAGAGTTTTCTCGTCCTGCCGCCGCCGCTGCAGAACGAGGTGCTCCAGGACCAGAAGAGCTGGAACGAGGAGCTGCGCCTGACCAGCGACCCGTCGGCTCCCGTCAGGGGTTCCCTCGGCGCGTGGCTCTCGAGGGGCACCACCGACAACTTCGTGGACCGCGCGATCCCGGGCCTCTTCCCGATCGAGGTCTCGGGCTTCAGCCAGGCCGACAGTTCGGCGGCGCTTTTCGGCGAGGCCGTATTTGACGCCGGCGCCGCGTGGCGGATCACCGCCGGGCTCCGCGCCGAGGATGACGCCAAGGCCTTCGCGCGCCGCGAGGAGGTCCCCACGCCGGGCCTCGACTACTCCGCGAGCGGGCGCTACGGGGCGCTCCTTCCTCGGCTTGCCGTGGACTGGCAGGCGTCCGCCGACAGCCGCGCCGAGGCCTCGGTGGCCTCGGGCCTGAGGCCCGGCGGATTCGCCTCCTTCACCGACAACCCGGCCCTGATCCCCTTCGCCTCCGAGCGCACCACCGCACTTGAGGCCGGATGGGACGCGGCGCTCGGGCACCATGCGTTCGACCTGGCCGTAAGGGCCTTCTACGACGCCATCAGCAACCTGCAGATCGAGCGTTCGTTCTCGGCGACGGACTACCTCGTGGCCACCGCGCCGCGCGCGCATGCGATGGGCGGTGAGCTCGAGGGCGCCTGGCACCCGACGGGGCAGTGGACCCTGAGCGCCGTCGCCGGTTGGACCGACGTCCGCCTCGACTCGTTCACCGCGCCGCTCACGGGCCGGGACGAGTCGGGCGACGAGGCCCCTGATGCGCCCCACTACAACGCCGGACTGGAGGCCACCTACCGCCCCGCGAAGGGCTGGTTCTCGGCGGGGCAGCTGACCGCGGTCGGCAAGACGCACTACGACGAGCTCGGGACCGCGGAATACTCCCAGAGGGCCTACGCGCTGCTCGGACTGAGGGCCGGCTACCAGGCCGCGCGGTGGACGCTGACCGTGTACGGGGACAACCTGGCGAAGGCCGGGTACTACGCGCTGATCATTCCCGGGGTGAACAGCGGCGAGCCGGGGGCGCCGCGCACGGTCGGGGCCCGGGTGGCCCTCCGCTTCTAGGGACGCGGCCCGCCCCCGGCGATCCGCGCTGCGGGATTGCGCGCCGCGCCGGGGAAGCACACGTTGGTCCGCCTATGTCGCTTTTCAGCCTCCTTGACGTCAACCTCTGCTTTGGCGGACCCGCGATCCTGGACAAGGTGAACTTCCAGATCGACCCGGGCGAGCGCGTCTGCCTGCTCGGGCGAAACGGCGCCGGCAAGTCCACCCTCATGAGGATAATCGCGGGAGAGATGCGGCCCGACACGGGCGACCTCTTCCGCCAGCCCGGCTCCCTCTTCGCAAGGCTCACCCAGGAGATGCCCGGCGACCTGGAGGGGAGCGTGGCCGACATCGTGGCCTCCGGCCTGCGCCCCCAGGCGGGGCACGAGGAGGACTGGGAGCGAGAGGTCCTTGTGCACGACCTGATCGACCACCTCCAGCTTCTCCCCGGCGCGCCGTTCGCCGAGCTGTCCGGAGGGCTCAAGCGCCGCGCCCTGCTCGGGCGCGCCCTCGCCGCGAAGCCCGACCTCCTCCTCCTCGACGAGCCGACCAACCACCTCGACCTTGACTCGATCCTTTGGCTGGAGGACTTCCTCCTCACGGAGAAGGTCACGCTCTTCTTCGTCACGCACGACCGCGCGTTCCTCCGCCGGCTGGCCACGCGGATCGTCGAGCTCGACCGGGGGCGCCTCGCAGGATGGGCGTGCGATTACGACACCTACCTCATCCGCAAGGAGGAGGTGGTCGCGGCGGAGGAGAAGCAGCAGGCCGCATTCGACAAGAAGCTCGCCCAGGAGGAGGTGTGGATCCGCAAGGGCGTGCGCGCGCAGCGCTCCCGCGCCCAGGGAAGGATCCACGCGCTCATGAAGATGAGGGCGGAGCGGGCCGCCCGCCGGGCCCGCACCGGCAACGTCACGCTGCGCCTTGCGGAGGCCGACCGCTCGGGCGTGAAGGTGATCAACGTCGAGAACATGTCCTTCGCCTATCCGGACGGCCGCGTCCTCGTGCGCGACCTCACCACCACCCTCACGCGGGGCGACAAGATAGGGATCATCGGACCCAACGGCGCGGGCAAGTCGACGCTCATCAAGCTGCTCCTCGGGCAGCTGGCCCCGACGAAGGGGACGATCGAGCACGGCACGAACCTCGAGTTCATCTACTTCGACCAGATGCGCGCCCAGATCGACGACGGCAAGACCGTGGCCGACAACATCGCCGGGGGCAATGCGACCGTGACCATCGACGGGCGCACCCGCCACGTGATCAGCTACCTCCAGGACTTCCTGTTCACCCCCGACCGCGCCCGGACGCCCGCGCGGGTGCTTTCCGGGGGCGAGCGCAACCGCCTCCTGCTCGCCCGCCTCTTCACGAAGCCCGCGAACGTTCTCGTCATGGACGAGCCCACCAACGATCTGGACGCGGAGACGCTCGACCTGCTC
>CAYNLL010000091.1:0-9607 GCA_964398015.1 uncultured Opitutaceae bacterium
GCCCCCCGGGGCGGAGCCTTCAGGGGCCGCCAGGGTGTCTCCGCTGTACTACGTCCTCATCGCGTTCGCGGCGATTGCCTTCCTGTACGCGGCCCGTCCGGTGGTCCTGCCGATATTCGTGGCGTGGATGGCGGCGATGACCCTCCAGCCGATGATGCGCTGGCTCTCCTGCCTGCGCCTGCCGACCGCCGTCTCCGCCGGCCTGGTCTTCTGCCTCATGGTGGCGGCCGTCGGGATGGGCTTCTTCCAGCTGCAGCGGCCTGCGACACGGTGGATCAACGAGGCCCCGCAGCGCATGACGGAGCTCAGGCAAAAGGTGCAGAAGATGTTCCCAAGGGCCCAGCATTTCAGCCAGGCCACGGCCGCGGTGAGCAATCTCGGCGCGACGGCTGAGGAGAAGAAGGAGGAGCAGAGGGAGACGCCCATGGTCGAGGTCAAGGACCAGCGGGGCACCAGCTCCATCCTCAACTGGACGGGCACGTTCCTGGCGGGCATGGGCGAGGTGCTCGTGCTCACATACCTGTTCCTCGCCTCCGGGGACCTGTTCCTGCACAAGCTCGTCAGACTGGTGCCCACGCTCAGGGGGAAGATACGCGCCGTCGAGATCAGCCACGAGATCCAGCAGAACATCTCGAAGTACCTATTCTCGGTCTCGCTGATCAACATCGGCCTGGGGATCCTGGCGAGCCTGGGATTCTACGCCATCGGGCTGCCCAATGCCGCGATGTGGGGGATACTCGTGGCGTTCCTTAACTTTGTGCCGTACTTCGGGCCGATCGTCGGGGTCATCATCCTCGCCGCGGTCGGTCTCCTGTCCTTTGACGACCCCTGGAAGGGGATCATGCCGCCGCTGTGGTACATGCTGCTCCATCTGCTGGAGTCCAACCTCTTCACGCCGATCCTGCTGGGCCGCCGCTTCACGCTCAGCCCCGTGGCCATCTTTGTCTCGCTGATCTTCTGGATCTGGCTCTGGGGCGTGCCGGGGGCCCTGCTTTCCGTCCCCATCCTCGTCTCGATCAAGGTCGTGTTTGACCGGATCCCCTCCGTCTCGCATCTCGGCGAGATCATCGGCCGCTGAGCCCGCGGCCGCATTCCTCCCGGACCCGCGCTAGCCCGCCTGAGCGTAGGCGGGCCTGACGCCCGGGCGCCACGCCCAGGCGCCCAGGGCAAAGACAGCGATGCCTGCCACCCCGAAGGCCGCCTCGGCCACCAGCATGCCGCGCGGCCCGACCCTTGTCTCGAAGGCAGCGAGCACCAGGCCCATGTACCAGATCGGCGTGTTGGAGAGCGAGGCGAAGGCGTTGTACTTGGTGGCCGCGAGCTTGGAGGCGATCACCTCGAGCACGAAGGCGGAGAAGGCCGCGTAGGTGAGTCCGGTCACGAACTGGTACACCAGGTTCCCCACGACATACACGTGGGGCGTCGCCGGCAGGACGGACATGGTCAGCGTGACCGCGGCCATCATCGCCCCGTAGACCACGTACCCCATTCGCCCTCCGAGGCGCACGCAGCCGTAGCCCCCGGCGATGCAGCCGAACATGGAGGCGACGCCTCCAAGGACGCCCCCGACCAGGGCGACCGTGTCGGCGCCCACGCCCCAGAAGGCGGCGACCTCGGCCTGCCCCATCACGGGGCTCGCCGCCCCCGTCCCGACGGGAACGAAGCACAGCAGGCCGCACATCGCCCCGTCGCGGGAACGCAGGAGGTGCCAGAGCTCGACCGCCGTCGAGCGCACCAATGCAAGGGGCGCGGCGCCGACGGGGTCAGCGGGCACCTCGGGCACGAGGGGCAGCACGGCGCCGCAGGCCAGGACCAGCGCGGCGAGGACAAGGCCGGCCTCCCATCCGGCGGGCAGCACCGTCAGCAGCCAGAGGCCGATGCCGCCCCCGATGCCCGTGCCCCCAAGGTTGCCCGCCTGGAACCATCCGCTGAACCGGCCGCGTTCGGAAGGCGGGGAGGAGTGCGCGATCATGGCCTCCACGGCAAAGCCAAGAAGCGTGCTGGCGATCGAGGTCAGCAGCAGGACGGCCTCGATCAGGCGGAAGGTCGAGGGGCCGAGGGGCACTGCGGCCGAGCAGAAGATGCCCCCGGCGCAGAGCGCCAGGGAGACGACGTACCAACGGTGGCGGCTCAGCGTCGCGTCGGCCACCGGGGCCCAGAAGAACTTCCAGATCTGGGGCAGCATGAACGTGGCGACCAGCTCCGCGCCCTGCTCCACCGAAAGGCCCCGCTTGGTCGCCAGAAACGCGAGCGCCACGGAGGCGAAGCCGAACACCGCGCCAAAGGGCACGTAGAGAAGCGTGAAGATGACCGGGTGAAGCGAGAAGCGCGCCTCGACCTCCGGATTGGTATGGATCGGTTCCAAACGAAGGTACCCGTTTTGCCCGCAGGATCACGCAGGGCAAGGCTATATCCGGCAGGCCTCCCGCGCCCTGCTCGTGGCTACCGGCGGCGGGCGGATTCGAAGGCGATCCTCATGCGGTCGGGAAGCTTTGTCAGCAGCGCCACCAGGATCGCGTACCTCCATGTCGGCACGACGTAGAGGCGGCCTCGGGCCAGCCCCGAGAGGGAGGCGTCGACGACGCTATCGGCGCTCAGCCAGAAGAAGCGCGAGGCGCGCGTCTCGCGGCGGACGGCCATCACGTCGTGAAACTCGGAGTAGGTGAACCCGGGGCAGAGCGCCTGGACCGTCACGCGGGAGCCGACGCTGCGCAGGTCGAGGTGCAGGCCCTCGGTGAAGGCCGTCATCCAGCTCTTGGTCGCCCCGTAGGTGGCCGAGCCCGCCCCCCGCACAAAGGCGGCCACCGAGGCCACATTGATGATGGCTCCCCGGTTCCTGGGCACCAGGTTGGCGAGCGCGGCGTGGCAAAGCCGCAGGGTCGCGCCGACGTGAAGCCGGTGCATCTGCTCGTTGTGCTCCAGACCCTGCTCCCAGAACGGGCCCGAGATCCCGAAGCCCGCATTGTTGACCAGGAGCTCCAGGCTGGCCTCGTTCCGGAGGCGTTCGGCGAGGACGGAGACCTGGACCTCGAGGCTGAGGTCGGCGACCATCACCTCGGCGACCGTTCCGTGCGCCGCGGCGAGCCCGGAGGCGACGGACTCAAGCCGTTCCCTGCGGCGCGCCACGAGAAGCAGGTCGTGGGTCGGAGCGAGCCTCCGGGCGAAGACCTCGCCAATGCCGCTCGACGCCCCGGTCACCACGGCCAGGGGGCGCCTGGGGGAACCCGGGGATTCGTGCAGCGGCATCATAGCGGCGGGGACGCTACCATCCGGGGCCTGCGGCGCAAGCCGGCCACGCCCCTCGCGCGGGCGGCCGCCGCCATTGTGTTGCGCTAACGGCATTGCCTGCCCATGGGGCAGGCGGGCGGGCGCTTGGGCGCGCCCGGGGGACTCATTCATGCGGTCCTTGGGATGTGCTTGAATCCCCCCGTCGGAGGTCGTGTGATCCGCGGATGCCCAAATCGCGCCGAGGACGCGACAATTCTCTACGGATTTCGGCCCGATTTGCCGTTTAGCTTCGTATGCCCTTTTGGAGCTCAACCTCGCGCGCGCCGTGGAAGCGGGCACTCCTGTTCGGGCTGGCGTATCTAGCGAGCGCGGAGCTGAGCTGGAATCTCGCTTCCAGGAACGGCACCGACGTCAACCTTTGGCTGCCGACGGGATTCTTCGTCGCGGGCCTGCTGATGGCCGAGACCCGCGACTGGCTCTCGCTCCTCATGGCGGGCGCGTTGGCCAACATCGCCTTCGACGCCTTCCACGGCTCGACCTTTGGGCTGACGCTGACGTATGGCGTCTCAAATTCCGCGCAGGCGCTCGCGGGCGCCTACCTGACCCGCCGGTTCGTGGCCCGGTTTCCAAGGCTCACCTCGGTCAAGGAGTTCCTCAGCGTCGTCCTGTACGCCGCCATCGTGCCCGCGGCGCTCACGGCCCCGATCGGGGCGGCGATCTTTCTGAGCGTGAATTCACACGTGAGTCCCCTGCGCGCCGCGCTGCTCGTATGGAGCGGCAACGCGATGGGGGCCCTCGTGGTGGCGCCGCTGGTGCTGATCTGGTTCTCGCCCAGCGATCCGGCGCTTCGGTGGTGGAGGCAGCCATATCGGCTGCTTGAGGCTTCCTTGCTCGTCGCCGGCCTCTGCTTCTCCTGCCTGTACATGCTGGCGGAGGGCGGCGGGATCGCGGTGCCCACAAAGTCGCTCCTCATCCCCTTTATTCTCTGGGCGGCCCTTCGTTTCGGGCCGCGGGGGGCCACGGCGATCAACCTGCTGCTGGCCCTGCTCATGGTGTACGGGGCCTCGCATTTCACGGTGGGTCTCTCGCTGGAGCAGATCCTTTCCGGCGCCTACGTTCCGACCCTCTACGGGTTCCTGACCATCAGCGTGCTGGCCGGCTTGATCCCGGCCATCGCGGTAGAGGAGCGGGACCTGCTCGTCCAGGAGCTGTACCACAGCGAGGAGCGGTTCCGCAATCTCGCCGCAGCCGCGAAGGAGGGCGTGGTCATCTCCGAGGACGGCAAGGTGCTCGACGTCAACGACCAGGTGCTGTCGCTCCTCGGCTACGGCAGGGAGGAGCTCATCGGCCGCAGCATCTCCGACTTCGTCAGCCCGGAAACGCGGTCGATCGTGGCCGAGGACGCGGCGGCCGGGCGTGAGGCCACAAGAGAGCACAAGCTCATCCGCAAGGACGGAGGCTTCTTCTACGCGGAATCAAACGCGAAGGTGGCGCGCCTGGGCGGCCGGAGGATCCGGATGACGGCGATCAGGGACATTTCCGAGAGAAAGCAGGCCGAGGCCCTCGTGAGCGGGCAGTTCAACATGCTCGAGATGATCGCCTTCGGGCGGCCGCTCCCGGACATCGTGAACGAGATCATCGCGTTCGTCGAGTCCCAGACCAACGGCGTGATGGGCTCGGTGCACCTGAGCGAGGACGGGTTCCTGCGGCTCGCCGCGGCTCCCAGCCTCCCCAGGACGCTGGCCTCAGTCGTCGAGCGGATCCCGATCGGCGAGGGCCAAGGGGCGTGCGGCGCCGCTGCGCTCGGGCGCCTTCCGGTCTTCGTCGAGGACATCGCCGCCGACCCCGTCATGGCCCCGTTTGTCGGCGCGGCGCAGGCCCATGGGCTGCGCGCCTGCTGGTCGACGCCGATCCTTGACGCGAAGCAGCAGCTGCTGGGCACCTTCGCCCTCTACAGCCGCCAGGCCGGCCCGCCCACGCCGAAGCAGCGGACGCTCATCGACGTCGCGACGCACACGGCCTCGGTCGCGATCAGCCGCCACCGGAGCGAGGCCGCGCTCAAGCTGAGCGACTTCTCCGTGCACCACGCCTCGACGCCCACCTACTGGGTGGCGCAGGACAGCCGCATCATCCGCGTCAACCGAGCGGCCTGCGAGGTCCTCGGCTACACGGAGGCGGAGCTGCTGGCGATGACCGTGCCCGAGATGGATCCGGGATTCCCGGCGGAAAAATGGGAGGAGCACTGGCGCACCGCACGGGAGCGCAAGCGCATGCATTTCGAGACGAGGCAGCGGCGCAAGGACGGGGGCGTCCTCCTTTCGGAGATCGACCTCAACTGGTTCGAGTTCGAGGGGCGCGAGTACCATTTCGTTTTCCTGCACGACGTCACCGAGCGGGTGCAGCTCGAGGAGAGGCTCCGCCAGTCGCAGAAGATGGAGGCGATTGGGCAGCTTTCCGGGGGGATCGCGCACGATTTCAACAACCTACTCACGGTGATCCAGGGCAACCTGGGGATGATCGAGCTCTCGGGCGCGATTCCGGAGGGCATCGGCGAATCCCTCAGGGAGATAGGCCACGCCGTCGGGCGCGCGACAAACCTGACGGGCCAGCTCCTGGCGTTCGGGAGGAAGCAGGTGATGCAGTCGCAGGAGGTGGACCTCAACGAGGTCGTGAAGGGCTTCTCCCAGATGCTCAGCCGCGTGATCGGCGAGACCGTGGAGGTGAAGCTCGCCCTCGCGCCGGGCGCGCTGCCTGTCAGGGCGGACCGCTCCATGCTGGAGCAGGTGATGCTCAACCTGTCCCTCAACGCCCGCGACGCGATGCCGCGGGGCGGCCAGCTGACCCTCAGGACCGCCGCGGCTGTGATCGGCAAGGAGGAGATGGAGCGGATGCCGGCGGCGCGCGCGGGCTCATTCGCGCTGCTCATGGTCGCCGACACCGGCACCGGCATCACCCCGGAGAACCTCAAGCGCGTGTTCGAGCCGTTCTTCACGACGAAGGAGGTGGGCAAGGGGACGGGTCTGGGCCTCGCGTCGGTGTACGGCATCCTCGAGCAGCACAAGGGCTGGGCCAGCGTCCAGAGCCAGGTCGGGCTCGGCACGACGTTTAGCATCTATCTCCCGCTCCAGGAAAAGGCGCCCGAGGTCAAGGGGACCGTCAGCCACCCGGCGGAGGTCCCGCGCGGCAACGAGACGATCCTGCTGGTGGAGGATGATCCCGCGGTGAGGCTCATTGCCAACAAGGCGCTGGTCTCGATGGGCTACCGGGTGCTCGTCGCGAGCAACGGCAACGAGGCGAGGCACCTGTGGGAGCGCAACCGCCCCCAGATCCGCCTGCTGCTCACGGACATGGTGATGCCGGGCGGCCTCGGGGGCGCGGAGATCGCCCGCAGCTTCAAGGCGCAGAAGCCCTCGCTCAGGGTGATCCTTATGAGCGGCTACAGCGCGGATCTGGCGGGTACGGACTTTGTGTCGACGGGCGGTGACTGCTTCCTGGGAAAGCCGTTCGAGATCGCCGAGCTCGCCTCCGCGCTGCGGCGCTGCCTGATGATGCCGCCCTGAGGGCGAACGCGCCCGGATCTGGCGCCTACAGGATCTGGTTTGCGGCGATGACCGAGCTGTACCAGCGCGCGCTCAGCTTCGGAGTGCGTCGCTGCGTCCGGAAGTTGGTGTGCACGATGCCGAACCGGCGCGAGTAGCCGTCGGTCCACTCGAAGTTGTCGAGGAAGGACCAGACAAAGTAGCCGCGCACCGGGTAGCCGTCGGCGACGGCGCGCTGCAGCTCCATCAGGTAGCCGCGCAGGAACTCCACGCGGTGAAGGTCGATGCACTCGCCGTGCCTGACCACGTCGTCGTCGTAGCCGCAGCCGTTCTCCGTCACGTAGATGTTCTTCTCGCCGTACACCTCCGACACCAGGCGGGGCGCCCAGTAGAGCGAGCGTGGCGCAATGTGAAGCCACGGGCTGTCCGTCCGCGGGTAGCTGGCCGACGCGTGGAAGATCTGGGGCTTGCCGTCCTTGCCCCTTCGGATGAAGAGGCCGGAGTACGTGTTGATGCCGAGGAAATCCATCGGCAGGCCGATCAGCGAGAAGTCGCCCCGCTCGACCTTGGGCCGGTTCCTCCCGCACTTTCTGAGGTAGGAGGAGGAGTAGTGCCCGCTGTAGAGGGCTCCCAGTATCGGGAGGTTGGCCTCCGTGAACCACTCGCGCGAAGCCGCGACGTCGTCCTCGGACTCGGTGATCGGGATGACGGACTCGCAGTTGTCGCTGATGCCGCAACGGGCGCCCCTGCCGCCGTGCTCGCGTATGGAGCGCACGGCGTGCCCGTGGCAGACCAGCGCGTGGTGCATGGTCTGGTTGACGACGCGCCTGCTCTCCGTGAAACCCGGCGCCTTTCCACGGCCGCCGTAGGCCTGGGACGTGAAGCAGCGGATCTCGTTCAGCGTGATCCAGTTCTTCACCCGGTCGCCAAGGGCGCGGACGACCGTGTCGGCATAGGTCGCGAACGCGTCCGTCACGAACCGGGTGCGCCAGCCGCCGCGGGCCTCGAGCGCCTGGGGCAGGTCCCAGTGAAACAGCGTCACCCACGGCGTGATCCCGTGCTCGAGCATCGAATCCACGAGGCGCTCGTAGAAGTCGAGGCCGCGCTGGTTGAGCGCGCCGCGGCCGTCGGGGTAGATCCGAGGCCACGCGAGGGAGAGGCGGTAGTGCCTGATGCCGAGCGCGCGCATCAGGGCGAAATCCTGGGGATAGCGGTGGTAGTGGTCGCAGGCGACGTCGAGCGTGTCGCCGTTGCTGATCGCGCCGGGGCGCCTGGCGTAGCGGTCCCAGACGGATTCTCCCTTGCCGTCAAGGAAGGCCGCTCCCTCGATCTGGGGCGCCGCTGCGGAGACGCCCCAGACAAAATTCTTGGGAAACCTGAAGATGTGGGCCTTTGGGGGCATGGGCTGGGCAGGCTGCTGGCTCTGGTAAGGCGGGGTGGGGTGGTGCGCTCAGCTGCTGCGGGGCGCGGAAACGGTTTCGCCGGGGACGATCGTGGCGCCTACCAGGATTCGTCTCGGTGGAGAGGAGGGGTACAGGATGCGGTTGAGCATTCGGGTGAGGGCGGAGGATCCGATGTGTTCGTGAGGCACGGCCACCGAGGTCGCGCGGGGCAGCCCGGTCGGCGCCTCAAGGGCGCCAAATCCCGCCACCGAGCAGTCCTGCGGCACGCGGAGGCCGCGGTGCTGCAGGCACTCGATGAATTGATAGGCCTGGTGGTCGTCCGCGCACACCCATGCGGTGACGCCTCCTCCCCTGGTCATCTCGGCCGCGGCTTCGGAGGCCTCCTGCGAAGCGGACGCGGAGTCTCGGCCGGCGCTGACGACCCGTTCCCGTCGGAACTCGAGGCCGCGGATCTCGAGCCCGTGAAGGTAGCCCCCGAGCCGCCGGTTGAACCCGCTCCCGCGCACTGCGGGCCTCCCGGAAAGGAACCCGATGCGGGAATGCCCGGCCGCGCGGAGGCATCCGACAAGCGACGAGAAGGCACCGGTCTCATCGGCGCACACCCCGTCGATCTCTAGGCCGGGGCAGCCGTCGAGAACAAGGACGGTGGGTGCCCTGCGCGAAAACGCCGCCGCCGTCTCATCGCCGAACGGATAGATGAGCAGGCTTCCGCGCCTGTCGCCGGCATCGAGCGGCCTCAGGACGGGCAGCCCCGCGCCACCGGCCTGGAGGCAGCCCCGCGCCAAGCGGTGCACCTCCACCCTCGCGCGATCCAACTCCGGGCGCTCGCGAGCCTCAAGCTCCGCTCGCCCGTGGATGCCCTTGAGGATCTGGGCAACCGCGGCCGCCGCAGCCTCATCAGGCGGGAGCTCGACAAGCACTTCGACCGTGAGCGACCGCGGGTTTCGCTTCGCCCGCCAGATGCGGCGGCGCGCTGCTCCAGCGCGGACAGCTTTGGGCCGCGGGTCGGAAAGCTTTGGGTTTGCTGGAGGCATGAAGTCCGGGGTGAGGAACTTGCCGGCACCTGGGGTAACGGGAGAGTCCCATTTGTGTGAAGTCAGCCCCATCAGATGCAAGATTAAACTATGCACGAAAATGTTGAAAACAGGAGTACGTTAATCATAAAAGATTACGTTATTATGATTCTAATAATTGATTATTAGTATTATATAAAATCAAATAATGTGAAAAGATAAGCGCATCTATTTATGCGATTATATGTTAACAATTACCAAGCAGGAGTGCCTTTGGCGCACCTCTTCTCCACGATCCCAGGGTTGGGCGCTCCGGCCACCCCGCGCCGGCGCCGGCACGGGCCTGCAGCTCCTGGGGCCCAGCGACGCGGCTACGGCACCGCGTAGACTTCCACCAAGGAGATGCCGGTGTCGCCGCTCGCCC
>CAYNLL010000092.1:0-9495 GCA_964398015.1 uncultured Opitutaceae bacterium
GAGTACAACGCTAGGGCCCTGGGGACCATGCTCGGGAGGCTCGGCTTCAAGGTGGAGTTGGCGCTGGACGGGCGGGAGGCCCTGGCCCGGCTGGCCGCGCTCTCCTACAGCGCCGTGTTCCTGGACTGCGACCTGCCTGGCATGAGCGGAGCCGACGTGGCGCGCTCCTACCGGGCCATCGAGAAATTGGGGAAGAGGACGCTCATCGTCGCCACGACGGCCCTCTCGACCGTCGAGGACCGGGCCGCCTGCCTCGCCGCCGGCATGGACGCGTTCGTGACAAAGCCCATCACGCCCGAGAAGCTTGTCGCCGTCCTGCGCGCCTGCGGCGGCTCCGCGGTCCCCGACGCCCCGATGGCGGACCCCGAGTCCCGTGACCAGGGCGGACCCTCCCTCGACCTTGGGATGATCCGTCACCTTTCCGACGGCTCGCCGGCCGGCCTCGAGCTCGAGGTGTCACGGCTGATGGCCTCGTTCGACGAGGCGGTAAAGGCGATCGCCTCGGCCTGTGCATCGGGCTCGCGAGCCCGCGTCGCCTCGGCGGCCCACAAGGTGCTCTCCCATGCGCGCATGGTGGGCGCCGCTGAGCTCGCTGCGTCGGCCTCCGACCTGCAGGAGTTCGCCTCCGCCTACACGGAGGCCGAGCTCGCGCAGGAGATCGCCCTCGTCGCGCGGCGATCTGCGGAGCTCAGGGAGGCGCTGGATCGCCTCCGCCGCCCCGAGGCGCCCCCATCCTGATCCGACCCGATGGGTCCCGCTCAGTCCTTCTCGGGCCTGCGGAACTCCTTGTGGTCCTTCTTCTCGAGATCGGTGATGTCCGCGACGATCTTCACCGCGTCGTCGTTCCTTCC
Organism: uncultured Opitutaceae bacterium; assembly: GCA_964398015.1. GTDB lineage: Bacteria > Verrucomicrobiota > Verrucomicrobiia > Opitutales > Opitutaceae > Palsa-1447. Next base: position 852 of record CAYNLL010000092.1, read on the forward strand.
CGCCGCGATCGCGACCTTCAATTTCGAGAAGAGGTCCTGCAGCTGGTTGATCCCCGCCTTGAAGTCGTCCTCGAACTTGGCCCTCTGGTCCTCCGGCAGGTCCTGGGCCTTCGCCGGCGTGAACGCGACGGCCTCCTTGGCCGCCGCCTGGATGGTCGCGATCAGCTCCAGCGACGCGGCGTTCTGCGCGGGGTCCGCCACCTGCTTGCGCAGCTTACGGTAGGCCTTTCCGATCCGCTCCATCCGGAGCTCGAGGTCCGTCTTCTTTTCGTCGTCCTTGGGGGCCGCCGCGGAAGGAGCCTGGGGCTGCTGCGCGGCGGGCGCGTCGTCGGCGCGCGCGAGCGGCGCAACGAGGATCGAGAGGGCGAGGAGAACGGGGGGGAGGCGTCTTTTCATGGGTTGAGGCGGCGTATCTTCTGCAGGACACCCGCCCGTGCAAACCGTTTCTCCGGATTCGGCCGGCGTCTACCGTCGCCGGCCGAGCTCGTGGATCAGGACGGCGGCGGCGGCGGACACATTGAGCGACTCGACCTTCCCGCCTCCGGCGATCGTGACCAGGCGAGTGCACGCTGCCTCGACGGCCGGGGAAAGGCCGGCCTCCTCGTTCCCGAGGACAAGGGCCCAGGGCGCCCCACTCCGCGGGCCCCGCGTCCCGCCGCCGCCGCGGGTCGCCGCGCCGACCACGTCGAATCCGGCGCCCGCGAGGGCGCGCAGGAACGGGGCGATCACCGGCACGGACCAGATCTCGAGCGAGTCCAGGCCGCCCTCCGCCACGCGGTACGCCGCCGCCCCGGGTCGGGCGGCGGACGGATCGCCCGCGATCACGATCCTCGGCACGCCGAAATAGGCCGCGCTTCGGGCGATCGCGCCCAGGTTGTGGGCGTTGCCGATGCTGTCGAGGACGACGAGGCTCTCGTGCGCACGGGCCCATGACGCGAGGTCGGCCTGCGCGGGGGTGCGCGGGGCGCTGTCGGCGACAATCGCGACAATGCCCCCGTGGTGGACGGAGTCGGCTATCCGCTCGAGCTCGGCCGGCGCGACGCACCGGTAGACTTTTCGCGCCGCCGCGAGCGCGCGGCACATCACGCCGATCCTCTTCGACATGGGCTCGTCGAAGTAGAGGCGCACGATCGAGGAGGCGTCGCGCCGGAAGCGGGCCCGCACCGCGGCGAGACCGCAGATCCTCGTGTCGGCGGGCCTCATGCTGTCGTCCCGGTCACGGTGAACTCCTCCCGGTCATGGTACAGGTGCACGACGCGCGCGGCCGACGCCCGCGTCGTGAGCGGCGAGCCCGGGGCGCGGAGCTCGGCCAGGAGCGCGATCGGGTCGACCCGCCCGAACTTGAGGTTGACCACAAAGCGCCGGCACCAGCCGCCGCAAAGCCAGGGGCCGACAACCGCCTGGAGGACCTTGTGGGGATCCTCCAGCATGTCGCAGAAGAGCCAGTCGTAGACGGCGTCCTTCCCCGGGCTGAACCCGAATGCGTCAGCGAGCCTGTGGTCGATATTTGGGTTGCCCAGGGCGCCGCCCTTGAGCGGCCCGTTGTCGACGGCGACCACGCGGGCGCCCCGCCGCGCGGCGCTGTAGCTCCATCCCCCGGGCGCCGCGCCCAGGTCGCAGACGGTCTCGCCCGGGGCCGGCTCGCTGCCGACGATCGCGTACGCCTCCTCAATCTTGAGGTAGGAGCGCGAGGGTGCGTTGTCATCGTCGGCCATCCTGCAGGGTCCGCACATGAATGCCGAGCGCGCAACGTAGGCCCTGCCAAAGTCCGTGAACCACACGAAGAGGCCGCGGGCAGGCCCCAGCCTGGGCCGGTGAGGCGAGGCGAGCTTTGCGACCCTGCCCATCCTTCGCTTGAGGAGCTCGTGGAACGCCGACTCCACCGAGGCGACGCGCCGCCCCAGCCCGGGCGCGTCCTGCCCCCCGGCGAAGACGCACGGCCATTCGCCTTCGACCCGCTCGCCCACGAGGCCTCCCGCGAATAGCTCCAAAACCCCCTGCGCGAGCTCGTTCACCCGAGAACCCTCGACTGCCGCGGGGTTCTCGAGGATCACGTGGGAGAATGCGGTCCCCCGGAGCGCCTCGGCGGGGCCCGCGGCGAGGATCCACGCGGGGCCCTGCCCGGCCACGGCGACACCGAGGCCCTCGGCCTCGCGCGCGAGGAAGCCCTCGTAACCGGACTGGCAGACCGCAAGGGCCCCGTGGGATGGCATGGCGGCCGAGCCAATCCGACCCGGGCTGCCCGTTCAAAGCAAAAGGCCGCGGGGCAGCACGCCGTGGCCCGCCTCGATGTGCGCCACAGAGAGGCGCGCCCCCTCCATGCTGTATCCCCCCTCGAACGGGTTCTCCGCCAGGAAAAGGGGCGTGTCCAGGTCGGCATACGCGAACCCCCCGAGGCCGGCGGCGAAGCAGGCGGACACCGTCATCGCCAGGATCGACTCGATGTTCCCCCCGATCATGAGCCCGATCCCCGCGTCCCGGGCGACCGCCACCACCTCGAGGGCCTCCGCAATCCCGGCCTTCATGAGCTTCACGTTGAAGACGCCGGCCGCGCCGGCGCGCGCGACGCGACGCGCATCCGCCGCGTCGGCCACGCTCTCGTCCGCCGCGACCGTCCACCCGGACTCGATGCCAAGCGCCCTCATCCCCTCCAGGTCGTCCCTGGGCAACCATTGCTCGAGGAGCGCGGGGGAGATCCCGTGATCCTTGAGGCCCTCCACGAGCCTCGCGGCCTCCCCTCTCCCGAGTCCCGCGTTGCCGTCCAGGATGAGCGGCGAGCCCGGCGCCGCCTCCAGGATGGCCCGTATCCTCTCGAGGTCCTCGGCGGGGCCCCCCCGCCCCCCCACCTTCGCCTTTATGATGCGGATCCCGCGGGCGCGGATGAGGCGCGCGGCCTCGGCCGCCTCGCCCGCAGTGCCCGTCGTCACCGTCATGTCCGTCTCAAGCTCGGTGCCCGCGCCCCCGAACCAGCGCCAGAGTGAGAGTCCGGCGCGGCGGCTCACCGCGTCCAGAAGCGCGGTCTCAAGGGCGCACAGGGCGGAGCCTGAGCCGGCGCCGGCCCGCGCCCGGAATTCACCGGAGATTCCCGTCCAGTCGGCGGCGTCGCGCCCGGGCACCCAGTTCGCGGCCGCCTCCAGGAGAGCGAGGGCGGCGGCCTGCGTCTCCCCGTTGTAGGCGGGAAAAGGCGCCGCCTCCCCGTAGCCCATCGTCCCGTCGGCAAGCTCCACCGTCACGAGCACATTCGCCGCGGTCTCCTGCGCCCCCCTCGAGATGCCGAAGGGGGCGAGAAGCGCGATGTCGAGCGGCTCCGCTCGCAAGGCGCGCACGGAGGTCGGATGGAGCTCGAAGGCCATGCCAAAATGCTCCCATGCCGCGGATGAATTGCAAACCGCCGCGATGCGCGTGTAAGAAGGTCCCGCCATGCGCATCCTGGCGGCGTTCGACAAGTTCAAGGACTCGATGTCCGCCCCCAGGGCGTGCGCCGTCGCCGCAGGCGCCTTCGCGGGGATGCCCGGCGCATGGGAGGTCGACTGCTGCCCGCTCGCGGACGGCGGCGAGGGCTTCTCAGGGATCCTGACCGAGTCGGGCGGAGGCCGCGAGATCCGCCTCGAGGTGACGGGGCCGAGGGGGGGCAGGGTCGCGGCCGGCTTCGGCCTGGTGCCGGTGCGGGGCGTGCCCGAGGCGGCGAGGTCCCGGCTCGGGGTGAGGGGAACCGGGGGCCATGTCGGGGTGGTCGAGATGGCGTCGGCGAGCGGGCTCGCCCTGCTGGCCCCGGGGCAGCGCGACGCCTTGAGCGCGTCGTCCGTGGGCACCGGCCAGCTGTTGCTGGCCGCGGCGGACGCGGGCGCCCGGGTCCTGCTCCTCGGCGTCGGGGGAAGCGCCACGCACGACCTCGGCCTGGGCGCCCTCGAGGCCTTCGGCGCGCGCTTCGAGGACGCCTCGGGAGAAAGCCTGCGCCCCATCATCCCCGCAAAATGGCACCTGCTCGCCGGGATCGCCGGCGCCGTCGCGGCGTCGCTGCCCCCGATCCTCATCGCGTGCGACGTCGACAATCCCCTCCTTGGGCCCCGTGGCGCCGCCCAGGTCTACGGGCCCCAGAAGGGCCTGCGTCCCGCGGACGCCGCCGCCCTGGAGCGGGAGACCGCCCGGATCGCGGCCCTGCTGTGCCGCCACTTCGGCCGCGCGGAGGACCTCGCGGCGCGGCCCGGGGCGGGAGCCGCGGGCGGGATCACGCTTGGACTGATGGCGGCCGCCGGCGCCGCCCTCCTGCCCGGCTTCGACCTTGTGGCCTCATGGCTCGACCTGGACGCCAGGATGGCCGGCGCCGACATCATCGTGACCGGCGAAGGGCGCTTCGACGAGACGTCCCTGAGCGGGAAGGGCCCGGGCGCGGTGGTGCGCCGGGGGCTGTCGCTCGGGAAGACGGTCCATGTGTTCGCGGGACAGGTGGCGCTGGCCGAGGCGATTCCGGGCCTCCACACCCACGCGATCACGCCGGAGGGCATGCCCCTCGACGAGGCGCTGGCGCGCGCGCCCGCGCTCCTCGCGGATGCGGTGCGGAGGGCGGTCGCGGCAAGATGAAACGGCTCGACCGTGGCGGGCCCGTGGCTGATATATTTCGGATGCCCAGCCTGCTCCCGCGCTCCCTTCGGCGCCTTGCCGCGTCCGCAGCGCCGTTGCTCGGCCTGATCGGCTGCAGCGCGACACCCCCTCCTCCCCCGCAGGCCACGCCCGCACCCGCCGCACAGGCCCCCGCGGCTCCCACGCCAACGCCGGCGCCCCGCGGCGACCCGTCCCACCCCGTCATGCTGGGGATCGACGTGCTCAAGGCCGACGGTTTTGCGGAGGTCCGCGGGAAGTCCATCGGGCTCCTGACCCACCCGGCCGGGGTCAACATGTACGGCGTGAGCACCATCGAGATCCTGCGCCACGCCCCGGGCGTCCACCTGGTCGCGCTTTTTTCGGCGGAGCACGGGCTTCACGGTGAATTCGGGAGGGGAGTCGCCTATCCCGACCATCTCGACGCGAAGACCGGGCTGATCGACCATTCCCTCTACGTCGGCACGGGCACAAAGCCCACCCGGGCCCAGCTCAAGGGCATCGACGCCGTCGTCATCGACCTGCAGGACATCGGGTCCAGGAGCTACACCTTCGTCAGCGCGATGAAGCTGTGCATGGAGGGATGCTTCGAGAACGGGGTCGAGGTGATCGTGCTCGACCGTCCGAATCCCCTCGGCGGGCTGAAGGTCGACGGGCCCCCGCTCGACCCGCAGTGGACGAGCTATGTCGGCGAGTTCCGGGTGCCCTACGTCCACGGGCTGACGATCGGCGAGCTCGCGAGGATGGCGAAGGAGGCGCCGGACGTGCTGAAGATCCCCGAGTCCGTCCGGATCCGCGGCAGGCTCACGGTCGTGCCGATGCGCGGCTGGCGCAGGAGCATGCGATGGTCGGACACGGGGCTGCAGTGGGTGCCGACCTCTCCCTTCATCCCTGATTTTGCCGCGGTGGAGGGCTACCCGATGACGGGACCGGGCAGCCAGAGGGGCGGATTCAGGAACGGGATCGGCTCGTCCTATCCCTTCCGGGGGATCTCCTACCACGGCGTCCACATCGACGTGCTGGAGCGGGAGCTCAAGGCGCTCAGGATACCCGGGATCGACTTCAGGCGCGTCAGCGTCCCGGATCCGAAGACGGGCAAGCCCGAGCTGGGGCTCTACATCGAGATCACCGACTGGGACCAATGGAGGCCCACCGAGCTGAGCGCCTACCTGATGAAGCTCTCGTGCAAGTTCGAGAGGCGGAACCCCTTCGTGGGGCTGACGCAGCTGGAGGAGCGCACCTTCCTCGTCTACTGGGGCTCGACCCATTTCTTTAATGACCTCGCGACCCGCGGGGCGTCCATCGACGTCGAGGCGTACGTGCGCGACTGGCAGGCCAGGGCCGCGATCTACCAGCAGCAGAGCCGGCGGTACTGGATCTACCGCTGACCGAAGCCCACAGGTCCCACGCAGCGGCCCACGACGCCCAAAAAAAATCGCCAAGGCGGCCGAGCGGAGCAATAATGCGTCCTCCCCGCCCCCTTTTCCTCCATCATGAAGATCAACCGAAGGAATCCCCAATGCCGGGTCGCCGTAATCGGAGCAGGAGCCATCGGCCAGGACCACCTGGCGAGCTTCAGGCTCCACCCCGCCGCCCGCATCGTGGCGATCGCCGAGGTGTCGGCGGAGCGCGGCCGGGAGGCGGCGGAGCGCTTCGGGGTTCCGCAGGTCGTTGCGGACTACAGGGAGCTTCTCGGACGCGACGACGTCGACGTCGTGTCGATCGCGCTTCCGAACTACCTCCACGCCAGCGTGGCGCTCGACGCCCTGAAGGCGGGAAAGCACGTGATGCTGGACAAGCCGATGGCGACCAACGCGCGCGACGCCGCGAAGCTGGTGTCTGAGGCGAAGCGGCGCGGCGTCCTCTTCATGGTGGGGCAGAACTTCCGCTTCGCCTCCGAGACCCAGACGGCCAAGCGCCTCGTCGAGTCGGGCGTCCTTGGCGATGTCTACCATGCCAAGACCTCGTGGATGAGGCGTGCCGGAATCCCGCGCATCGGCTCATGGTTCACCCAGAAGCGCTTTGCCGGCGGCGGCTGCACGTACGACATCGGCGTCCACGCGCTCGACCGCTGCCTGCACCTGATGGGAGACTTCGACGCCGCGGCGGTGAGCGGCCAGACCTTCGCGAAATTCGGGCCTCGGGGCCTCGGGAACGGCAACTGGGGGCGCAGCGAGATCGACGCCCGCGCGAAGTTCGACGTGGACGACCTCTCGGTCGCGCTCATCAAGCTGAGGAGCGGCAGGACCGTCCTCCTCGAGGCCTCCTGGGCCGGGCACGGTCCCAACATCGACGAGAATTCGACCCAGCTCTTCGGGACGGAGGCCGGGCTTCGGCTTCCGCCCGTGAAGCTCTTCAGGCAGGTCCGGGGAGGCTACGCGGAGGAGGCCGTGGCGCCGCTGCCGCCCAGCGTGAACACGAACCGCATGGTGCACTTCATCGATTGCCTGATCGGCAAGGCGAAGCCCCACGTGAAGCCGCGGGAATCGCTCGCCGTCCAGAAGATCCTGGACGCCATCTACATCTCCGCGGCAACCGGCAGGGAGGTCCGCATCAAATGAGCGCCCCGAAGTCAGGGACCCACGGCAAACGGACCCCCGTCGCCCTCCAGCTGTGGTCGGTCCGCGAAGACGTCAAGAGGGACTTCGCGGCGACGGTGGCCGCCGTGGCGGAGATCGGCTACGCGGGGGTCGAGCTCGCGGGCTACGGCAACCTGGACGCCAAGGGGGCGAAGGCGGCCCTCGACGCCGCCGGCCTTAGGGTCGCGGGCCTCCATGCCAGCTACGCGAGCCTGAGGGGCGACCTCAGCGCGGTCGTAGGCGACGCGCTCCTCTTCGGGTCGCGCCACGTGACCTGCTCGTGGTGGCAGCCCGAGCAGATCACATCCGCCGCCGCCTGCGAGCGCATCGGCGAGCTGCTGGCCGAGATCGGCAGGACCTTCAGGGCCTACGGCATCCAGTTCGGCTTTCACAACCATGCGAGCGAATTCAGGGTCTTCAACGGCCGACCCGCATTCGAGTGGATCCTTGGCGCCGCCGCGCCGCGGGACCTCGCGGCGGAGCTGGATGTGTACTGGGCGCACCATGCCGGGTACTCGCCGGCAAAGTTCCTGCGCGACCATGGCGCGCGCATCCCCCTCGTCCACCTCAAGGACGAGAAGGAGCTCGGCGGGGGCCCCGTGGATTTTGACCAAGTCTTCGCCGCGGCCGACGCGGTAGGCGCCGCCGAATGGTTCATCATAGAGCAGGAGGAATACAGTCACGCCCCGATCAAATCGGTGCGCCTCTGTTTCGAGCAGATGAAGGCCTGGAACCGCGCCTGAGGCCCAAGAACACACCGGAATTCCAAACCCCCCGAAACCCATGCCCCGCCCCGTAACCCTGTTCACCGGCCAATGGGCCGACCTTCCCCTGGAAAAGCTCGCCCCCCTCGTCAAGACGATGGGGTACGACGGCGTCGAGCTCGCCTGCTGGGGCGACCACTTCGACGTCGACAAGGCGCTCTCGTCGAAGGGCTACGTCAGGGACAAATGGGACCTCCTGAGGGCCAACGGACTTTCGTGCCAGGCTGTCTCGAACCACCTCGTGGGCCAGGCGGTCTGCGACCTCGTGGACGACCGCCACAAGGCGATCGTGCCCCCGGACGTGTGGGGTGACGGGAAGCCCGAGGGTGTGCGCCGGCGCGCCGCCAAGAAACTGATCGCGACGGCCAAGGCTGCCCGCCGGTTCTTCGACGCCCGCCCGGGAAAGCGCCTGCCGGGGGAATTCCCGGCCGTTGTCAACGGATTCACCGGCTCCTCGATCTGGCATTCGATCTATGCGTTCCCGCCCACGTCCCAGGAGTACTGGGAGAACGGCTTCAGGGACTTCGCCCGGAGGTTCGGCCCGATTCTGGACGCCTTCGAGGCCTCGAACGTCAACTTCGGGCTCGAGGTGCATCCCACCGAGATCGCCTTCGACATCGCGAGCGCGCAGCGCGCCGTCGAGGCGGTCGGGGGCCACCGGCGCTTCGGGTTCAACTACGACCCCTCCCACCTGGGCTACCA
>CAYNLL010000093.1:0-9495 GCA_964398015.1 uncultured Opitutaceae bacterium
TCACCTTGAGCGTGATGCCGATGTCCTTGTAGGTGACCGTGGAGGACTGCGCGAAGGACGAGCTCGCGGACGCCGCGGTCGTGGAAAGGGGCGTCGCCGTCGTCCCGGTGATGACGGGCAGCTCGTCGGTCACCGTGATCGTCGCCTGCTTGTTGTGGGTCGTGACGATCGTGCTCTCCTGGAGGATCTTCGTCTTGCTGATGGCCCCCAGGCTGGAGAGGCTGGCGACGATGTTGATCGGGTTGAACGTGCTGAAGCCCGCGGCGGCCGCGAGCTGCGTCTGGGTGAGCGAGGCGGACCCGGTCACTGCCGCCGAGGGGTTCGCGGCGGCCGCGAGCGAGGCGAGCGAGTTGAGCGAGAGGCCGGCGACCGCGCCCGAGGCGCCGAGCACCTGGCCGCCGGTGCCCAGGGCCACGGAGGGGCCCGACGTGGCGGAGGTGTTGATCCCGCTGTTGCTCGTGTCGCTGAAGGTCACCTCGGCGATCACGACCTCGATGCGCACCTGGGCGAGGAGGATGTCGATCTTGTCGATGATCGAGCGGATCAGCCGGATGTCGTCCAGGGTGCCCGAGACCACGACGGAGTTGGTCCGCTCGTCGGGCTGGATCGTCACCAGGTTGCTGAACTGGGTGGCGCCCCCGGCCGTGAGGGACTCCATCGACTCGCTCGCCGCCACCGTCGCCGGCGCCTGGCCCGGGGCCGCGGGCTGCCCCGGCTGCACGAGCCCGGGCTTCGCCGCCGTGGTGCCGGCCTTCTGGACCGCGGCGTTCTGGCCGGAGATCAGCTGCGAGAGCAGCGACGAGACGTCCTTCGCGTCGGCGTGCTTCAGGTAGATGACCTCGTTCTTCGTGTTGGGGTCCGACTTGATGTCGAGCTGGCTGATCAGGGCGTCAAAGAGCGGGTACTCCCTCGGGTCGGCGATCACGACCACCTGGTTCGTGCGGTCGTCCGGGGTGTAGGTGGTCGTCGCCCGGAGCTGGCTCTGCACGGGGCCCGAGAGCATCGCGTGGATCTTCGTCACCAGGTCGCTCGCCTTGGCGTTGCGCAGGGCGTAGAACTTGGGCGTCAGGCTGTTCTCCCTCGGCTTGTCCACCTCGTCCAGGAGGCGCTCGATCCGCTGGAGGTTCTCGACCGTGTCCGTCACCAGCATCACGTTCGCCTTCTCCAGCGACACGATCCCGCCCCCGATCCCCGGCGTCATGAAGGTCTGGACCTGCGGGACGAATTCCGAGACCCGCAGGAAGTTGAGCTCGAAGAGCTTGGTCGCGATCTTCCCGCTCGGGGGAAGGCCGAGGGACGAGCCCGTGATCATCTCGGGCGACTCGCTCTTCGCCTGGTTGAGCGGGGTCACCTTCAGGAACCGCTCGCCCATCGGCGAGACCGAGACGTTGTTGAGGGCGAGCAGCGTCTCCAGGGCGGTCACCAGCTCCGCCTTCGGGATCGGCCTGTTGATCCGTATCGAGTAGGACGCCGTGGGCAGCTGGCCCGGGCGGACGACGGTGCGGCCGGTGAAGGTTTCCAGGGCGCTTAAGACGGCGTCGATGTCGCCGTCGCTCAGCTTGAACGAGTCGACCATCGAGTCGTTCGCCCGGGCGGCGGCCGGCGGCAGGGCGCCTGCGGCGGGGAGTGGCGGGGGCTGGGACCTAAGCGCCGGGGCGGCAAGAACGCCGACGGCGAGCCACAAGCGTGCGGAGCGCAATGTCATGCAAAATGGGAACAGGGAGTAAAGGGCATCGCGCGGGGATTGTAAATGGCGTTGTGATAAGACGCCACATTCCCGGGAAGGTTGCCTCGGAGTGCGAGATTTGCCGCTTGCGGGGCCGGTTTCACAGCACAAGGTTCCCGCATTAGATGCCCAACACCTTCGGAAAGCTCTTCAGGATCTCCACGTGGGGCGAAAGTCACGGCGCGGCGGTCGGCGTCGTGATCGACGGGTGCCCGCCGGGCCTGCCTCTTTCGGAGGCCGACATCCAGGTGGACCTCGACCGGCGAAAGCCCGGCCAGAGCGCGATCACGACCCCCCGCAAGGAGAAGGACGCGGTCGAGATCCTCTCGGGCGTGTTCGAGGGGCGGACGACCGGCGCCCCGGTCTCCATGCTGGTCCGAAACGCCGACGCCAGGCCGGGCGCCTACGACGAGATGCGGGAGAAGTACCGGCCCTCGCACGCCGACTTCACCTACATGGCGAAGTACGGCCTGCGCGACCACCGCGGAGGCGGGCGCAGCTCCGCCCGCGAGACCGTGGGCCGGGTCGCCGCCGGGGCGGTGGCCCGAAAGATCCTCTCCCTCGCCGGCGCCGTCGAGATCCGCGCCTACGTGGCCCGGGTCCAGGACATCGGCCTGCCCCACGGCAACGCCGAGCCGTTCCCGACGGTGGCCGAGGTCGACGCGACGCCCGTCCGGTGCCCGGACCTGGACACGGCCGCCGCGATGATCCGCCGGATCGAGGAGGTCCGCGCCGACGGCGACTCCGTCGGCGGGGTCATCCGCTGCCGCGTGCGCGGCCTGCCGGCGGGACTGGGGGAGCCGGTCTTCGACCGGCTCGAGGCCGACCTTGCGAAGGCGATGCTCTCCCTCCCGGCGACCAAGGGATTCGAGATCGGCAGCGGGTTCGCGGGCACGCTCCTCAAGGGCTCCGAGCACAACGACCCCTACGTGCCCAAGGACGGGCGCATCGGCACCTCGACCAACCGCTCCGGGGGTATCCAGGGCGGGATCAGCAACGGCGAGGAGATCCTCTTCAACGTGGCCTTCAAGGCGACGGCCACGATCATGAAGCCCCAGGTGACGGTCGACGTGCAGGGCAACCCCACGGAGCTCGCCGGCAGGGGCCGGCACGACCCCTGCGTGCTGCCCCGGGCCGTGCCGATCGTCGAGGCCATGGCGGCGCTCGTCCTGGTCGACCACTGGATGCGCGACGCCGCGCAGAACAGGACCTTCAAATTCTGAGCGACACGGATGACAAGCCCCTCGTCTACCTCGTCCTCGGTGCCGCGGGCTCCGGGCGCCGCGAGGTGTTGGCGGACCTGATCGGCGATGGGCTGGGGGAGGGGGACCGGCCGGCCGTGCTGCTCGCGGCGGGCGAGGCGGAGAATCCCGCCGACGGGGCGCTCCCGGGCGTCGCCCGGTGGCGCCTGCTCGCGGACGCCTCCGTCGAGGCCGACTGCCCCGCGGACGCGACCCACGTGTTCGTGGTCTTCGACGGCAGGGGCAGCCCGGTCGACCAGATCGAGGCGTGGAAGGCGTGGCTCGACCTGAGGGGGATCGAGGTCGCGCGCGTCCTGTGCGTCGTCGACTGCCACCTCGCCGAGGCGCACCCGAAGCTCTTCGCCTGGTTCGAGGCCTGCATCCACTTCTCGGACGTCGTGCTCCTCAACCACCGGGACGGCGTCCCCAACAAGTGGATCGGCGACTTCAAGGGCAAGTTCGAGGACAAGTTCTACCCCTGCCTCTTCGAGTTCGTGAAGGCGGGCCGCGTGAAGAACCCGGCGCTGGTCCTCGCCCCTGTCGCCCGGCGCATGTCCCACCTCTTCGACGAGCAGGAGTGGATCGCGGCGGACCCCGACGACGACGAGGAGGAGCAGGAGGAGGGCGAGGAGGAGGTCGAGATGAAGCCCGAGGAGGATCGCTACCTCGAGCGCCGCAACGGCGGCCGCCGCGTCCACGAGATCCCCCACATCTCGGACTTCCTGCCGAAGGCGGGCGGCGAACCCTAGGGTATCCGCAGCGTCGAGCCGATCCTGAGCGTCGACTCGTTGGGCATCACGTCGCGGTTCGCCTGGTAGATCTCGGGCCAGCGGTTGGCGGTCCCGTAATAGCGGAGCGCGATCCGCGACAGCGTGTCCCCGTCGACGACGACATGGGTGCGCGCGGGCGGGGGCGTCGGGGCCGGCGCGGGCGCCGGCGCCTGCTGCGCCGCGACGGCCGAGGGTCGCAGCGGGGAAGACCTGCGAAGGAGGCCGTTCTCCTGCTGCAGGGACGCGTAGCCCCGCAGCGCGGCCGCCAGGCGGTCGGAGACGTCGGACACCTGCTTCTCGAGCGCGGCCCGCTCGGCCGCGGCCTCCGCCTTCGCGGCATCGGACGCCCTCTGGGAGTCCGCAAGCTGGGCGTGGGCCGAGGCCAGGTCCGCCCTGGCCTGCGCGAGGTCCGCGGAGAGGGACGCCGCCCTGCCGCCGGTGTCGCCCGCGGCCCGGAGCGCGACCTCGGCGTCCGCGAGCTTGGAGGCCATGGCGGTTGAGTCGTCGGCGCGCCGGGCGAGGTCGCGCTCCAGCGAGGCGATCCGCGCGGCGGAACCCGTGTGCTCCTTCTCGGCGGCCTGCCGGGCCGCCTCGAGCTCCTGGCGCACCGAGGCGAGCTCGGCGCCCTCCGACGCGCTCCGCGCGCCGAGGCTCGCCTCCGCGGCGGCCGCCCTCGCCCTCGACGCGTCGGCGGCCGCGCGGTTGCGCTCGGCGAGGTCCTTCGCCTGCGCGAGATCCCCCTGGGCCGAGGCCAGCTCCGCCTGGGACTTGCCGAGGGCGTCCTTCGTCCGGGAAAGCTCGTCGGCGAGGGCCTGCGCCCTGGCGCCGGCGTCGCCCCGGGCCTTGAGCGCCGCCTCGTCAGCGGCCACCTTTGCGGAAAGCGCATCGGCGTCGGACGAGCGCTGCGCGAGCTCCTTTTCGAGCGCGGCGACCCGGGTCGCCGCCGACGCGGCCTCGGCCTTCGAATCCGCGGCTCCCTTCTGCGCGTCGGCGAGCTGGGCGCGGGTGGATTCGAGGTCGCCCTTCGCGGTTTCAAGCTGGGCGGCGAGGGCCTGCGCCTTGGCGCCCGATTCTCCCGCTGCCTTGAGCGCGGCCTCGTCCTGCGCGAGCTTCACGGCGAGCGCGGAGGCGTCCGCCGTCCGGGTGGCGATCTCCATCGCCGTGGATGCCGCCTGCCTGGCGACGCCTTCCCTCGCGTCAGCCGCGTCCTTCTGTGCCTGTGCGAGCTGGCTCTGCGTGGAGGCAAGGCCATCGTTGGCCGCGGCGAGCTTCGACCGCGTCGCCGTCAGTTCGGCCTTTGCCTTTTCGAGCTCGTCGGCCATGGCCTGCGCCTTCGAGCCTGAGTCGCCAGCCGCCTTGAGCGCGGCCTCATCCGCGGAAAGTTTCGCGAAGAGCGCGTCGATTTCCGCGGAGCGCTTCGCCAGGTCGCTCTTGAGCGTGGCGGACTCCGCCTTCGCCGCAGCGGCGCCCTTCTGCGCGTCGGCGAGCTGGGTGCGGGTGGACTCGAGGTCGCCCTTTGCGGTTTCAAGCTGGGCGGCGAGGGCCTGCGCCTTGGCGCCGGCGTCGCCTGTCGCCTTGAGGGCGGCCTCATCGGCGGCAAGTTTCGCCGACAGCGATTCGACTTCAGCTGAACGCTTTGCCAGGTCGCTGCCGAGCGTGGCGGACTCCGCCTTGGCCGCAGCGTCTCCCTTCTGTGCGTCGGCGAGCTGGGTGCGGGTGGACTCGAGGTCGCCCTTTGCGGTTTCAAGCTGGGCGGCGAGGGCCTGCGCCTTGGCGCCGGCGTCGCCTGTCGCCTTGAGGGCGGCCTCATCGGCGGCAAGTTTCGCCGACAGCGATTCGACTTCAGCTGAACGCTTTGCCAGGTCGCTGCCGAGCGTGGCGGACTCGGCCTTGGCCGCCGCGGCGTCCTTCTGGGCCTGCGACAGCTGGGCGCGCGTGGAGTCGAGGTCTCCCTTGGCGCGGGAGAGTTCCTCCGCGGAGGCCTGGGCCCGGGCGCCGGCATCGCCGGTCGCCTTGAGTGCCGCCTCATCGGCGGCCAGCTTTGCGGAGAGCGAGTCGACTTCCGCTGAACGCTTTGCCAAGTCGCCGCCGAGCGAGGCCGACTCGGCCTTGGCGGAGGCGGCGTCCTTCTGGGCCTGCGACAGCTGGGCGCGCGTGGATTCGAGGTCTCCCTTCGCGCGGGAAAGCTCCGCCGCGAAGGCCTGGGCCTTGGCCCCTGCGTCCCCGGTCGCCTTGAGGGCAGCCTCGTCGGCCGCGAGACGCAGCGCGAGCGCAGCAGCATCCGCGGTGCGCGTCGCGAGGTCCTTCGCCAGGGAGGCCGCCTGCGCCGCCGCTCCCTCCTTGGCCGCGTCGGCATCCTTCTGGGCCTGGGCAAGCCGGGACCGGGCCGTGGCGAGTTCGCCGCGGGTGGTCTCAAGCTCAGCGGAAAGGGCCTGCGCCTTCGACCCGGAGTCGCCGGCCGCCTTCAGCGCGGCCTCGTCCTGCGCCAGCTTCGCCGAGAGCGCCTGCGCGTCGATCGAGCGCTTGGCGAGGTCCTTCTCAAGGGAGGACACCCGCGAGGCCGCCTCTGCCTTCGCCGAGGCCGCGTCGTCCTGAGACTTTGCGAGCTGGGCCCGGGTCGTGGCGAGTTCGGCCTTCGCCGAGTCGAGGTCGGCGGCGAGGGCCTGTGCCTTCGACCCGGAATCGCCCGCGGCCTTGAGCGCCGCCTCGTCCTGCGCCAGCCGTGCGGACAGCGCATCGGCGTCGGTCGAACGCTTCGCAAGCAGCGCCTCCTGGGAGGCAGCGCCGGCCTTTGCGTCCGCCGCCGCCTTCTGCGCCTGGGCGAGCTGGGTCTCGGCCGACGCCAGGTCCGCCTTGGACTTCTGGAGCTCGGCGGCGCTGGCATCCGCCTCCTTCCTGAAGTTCCCGGCGATGGCATTGGCGGATTCAAGCGACTTGCGGGCGGACTCGAGCTCGGAGGAAAGGGACTGGATCTTCCTGCCCGTATCGCCCGCGGACTTTAGGGCCGCCTCGTCGGAGGCCAGGCTGTCCGAGAGCGCCTCGTTGCTCTTGCGGGCCTCGGCAAGCTGCGAGCGCGCGGCGCCGAGGTCGCCCTTGGCTTGGTCGAGCTCCTCAGAAAGGGCGCTGGCCCGGGCTCCGGCGTCGCCCGTCGACTTGAGCGCGGCCTCGTCGGCGGCAAGCTTGGCGGTGAGCGCATCGGCGTCCGACGTGCGCTTCTCGAGGTCGGCCTCCAGCGAGGCCACGCGGGCCGCGGCGGCCGCCTTCGCCTCCGTGGCCGCCTTCTGCGCCTGGGCAAGCTCAGTCGCGGTCGACGCCAGGTCCGCCTTGGACCTCTGGAGCTCCGCGGCGCTCGCGTCCGCGTCCCTGCGGAAGTTGGCGGCGATCGCGTTCGCGGATTCGAGGGCCTTCTGCGAGGAGGCGAGCTTGGCCGTGAGCGCCTGGGTCCTGCGGTCGGAGTCGCCCGTGTCCTTCAGCGAAGCCTCGTCGCTGGCCAGGCTCGCCGAGAGGGCCTCGATGCTCTTCTGGGCCTGCGCCAGCTGCGCGCGGGCCGCCCCCAGGTCTCCTGTCGCCTGGGCGAGGGCCGCGGCCCTGTCGTCGGCCTCCTTGCGCGCCGCGGCGGCGGCGGCGGTTGCGGCCTCGAGCGCCGTGCGCGTGGAGGCGAGCTCCGACGCCATCGCCTGGGCCTTCGCCCCGGAATCCCCCGCGGCCTTCAGCGCCGCGTCGTCGGAGGCGACGCTCGCGGAGAGCGCCTCGTTGCTCTTCTGGGCCTGGGAAAGCTGGTTTCGAGCCGCGGCAAGGTCGGACTTCGCCTGCTCGAGCGCCGCGGCGCCTGCGCCGGCATCCTTCCGGGCGGCTTCCGCCGTGGCGGTCGCGGCGTCGAGGGCCTTGTGCGTCGACGCCAGGTCGGCGGCGAGCGCCTGCGCCTTCGCGCCGGAGTCCCCTGCGGCCTTGAGCGCGGACTCGTCAGCTGCCGCCTTCGCCGAGAGTGTCTCCGTGTCCTTGAGTGCCTGTGCGAGCTTGGCGCGCGTCGCGGAAAGGTCAGCCGAGGCGGCGTCGAGCGCCGCCCCCTTTGCGTCCGCGTCCTTGCGCGCGCCGACCGCGGACACCCTTGCCGCGTCCAGCGCCTGGCGGGCCGAGGCGAGGTCGGCGGCGAGGGCCTGGGCCTTTGCGCTCGCGTCGCCGGCGCCCTTGAGCGCCGCATCGTCCGACGCGAGCTTTGCCGAGAGCGCGTCATTGCCCTTGCCGGCCATGGCGAGCTGGTCGCGCGTCGCCGAGAGATCGGCCTTCGCCTGCGCGAGCTCGGCCGAGAGGGCGAGCGCCTTGGCGCCCGCGTCCCCCGTGGCCTTGAGCGCGGACTCGGCGTTGGCCAGTTTCCCCGAGAGGTCATCGGCCTTCGCCGCGCTGGCCGCGAGCTCCTTCTCCAGGGAGGCGGACCATTCCGTCTCCTTCTTCTTGTCGGCCGCGGCCGCCGCCGTCGCGGCGTCCAGCGCCTTGCGGGCTGCGGCGAGCTCCACGTCCCTGGAGGCGGAAAGCGCATCGAGCTTCGCCTGGGTGTCGGCGGCCCGGGCGGCCGCCTTCTGCGCGCCCGCGGTCGCCTGGTCGAGCTGGGCCCGGGAGGCGCCGAGATCCGCCTTGGCTTGGTCGAGCTCGGCCACAAGCGCCTGGGCCTTGGCGCCCGAGTCGCCCGAGGTCTTGAGCGCCGCCTGGGCGCTGGCCAGCTTCCCGGAAAGGTCCTCCGCCTTTGCCGTGCTGGCCGCGAGCTCCTTCTCCAGGGATGCGGACCATTCGGCGTCCTTCTTCTTGTCGGCGGCGGCGGAAGCGTTGGCGGCGTCGAGCGCCTGGCGGGCCGCGGCGAGTTCAGCGGCCTTGGCGGCGGCCAGCGCATCGAGCTTGGACTGTGTGTCGGCGGCCTGAGCGGCCGCCTTCTGCGAGGCGGCATTGGCCTGGGCGACCTGGGCCTGGGCCGACGCGAGGTCGACCCTGGCGTGCTCGAGATCGGCGGCTAGGGCTTGCGCCTTTGAGCCGGAATCTCCCGCCGCCTTCAGCGCCGCGTCGTCCTGTGCCAGCCGCGCCGTGAGCGCATCAATCTGGGTGGCGGCGTCCTTCTTCGCGTCCTCGAGGGCGCGATTCACAGCGTCGGCGGCCTTTCGGGCGGCCGTCAGCTCCGCCACCTTGGCCGCATATTGGGAATCCTGGAGGTTCTTTGTCGCGGAGATCTGGGCCAGCGCCTGCATGAGCGCGGCGCCCCGCTCGTCCAGCTGCTGAGAAAGCTGCGCGCCCGCGGAGGCCTGCTGCGCCACCTGGTCCTGGAGCTCCTTGATACGCGCCTTCAGCGCGTCGACGTCGGGGGAGGGCGCCTGCGCCGACGGCGCTGCCTGTGTCGTGGGCGTGGGGGCCTCGACGAAGGCGCTCTGCACGGGAGTGGGCGTGGGGACTTCCTGCCTCGCGGGCGCGGGTGCGGCCACGGCCTGGATCACCGGAGCCGCGATCCCGAGGCTTGTCCGCACGGCGCCGAGCCTGCGCTTGCCCTCGGCCAGGTCCTCCTTGCTCATGCTCGCGACGAGCACGCCGAGGTCCTTCCCCGTGCTGCCCTGCTCGGAGGCCAGCGTCAACCAGACATAGGCCTCGGCGGGATCCACCGGCACTCCCCGGCCCTTGGCATAGGCGAGACCCAGATTGTATTCCGCTATCGCATTGCCGTTTTCCGCCTTCGCCCGCAGCGACTCCAGTTCAGGGGGAAGGGGGTCCGCCGACAATT
>CAYNLL010000094.1:0-5596 GCA_964398015.1 uncultured Opitutaceae bacterium
GGCGGTTGTGCCATCCGCCCGCGTGGCCTGCACGGTGGTCGTGCTGTCGTCGCTCTTCGAGCAACCAAGGATGACGAGGAGAGAGGCGGTGCCTAGGGCTGCCGCGATCACGGGAAGGGTGCGTCGAGTGTTCATCAAGCCACGATACGCCTCAACCCTCACGGGCGATATGGGGTCTAGACAGGAGTCCGCCTAGCCCCGGGCCTCAGGCCCTCGGCGAATGCCGATCGGGATGACCGCTTGGAACGGACAACCCGACGGAATGCGCGGGGCAGGGAAGCATTCTGGTCACTGCGAATTCCCCGCCACGGCCAGCGTCTCGGGCCGGAAGCAGCCGGACGGCTGTCGCCTCTGAGATCAGACGGGTTTGGTCTTCCTGCGCAGCAACGCCAAACCAACGGCGGCCATCCCGACCATTGCCACGGTCGAGGCACACTCGGGGACGGAGGAGCTTGGCGTGGTTAAAGTAAGATCATCCATTAGGATTCCCTGGGTCCCGAGGAAACCGTAATCATTGCCATCGAACTCGAGGCTCGTGATATCCGTCCCGGTGAACGTATAGACTTCCGCGGGATCGACCTCTCCGGAGCCAAAGAGAAAAGTTGGTCCGTTGCTCGCGGAGCCAATCTCCGTAGCGCCCGAGTAGACCTCGGCGCTCCAAGCACCAAAGGAGTTTCCGCTTAACGGGCCGCCGGTTTCCTCAACGCGCGTGAATGAGACGCTCGTTAATGGAGTCGAGAAATCTAGGATAACGGTTTGAGTGGTTCCACCCGTCATTTGGAGAAAATTTGGTCCCGGCGACGCATAGACAATTCCCGGCAAGCCATAGAACAGAAGGTCCGAGTCAATACCAAGACCCCCACCGTCGGGACTGCTCAACGAAATACCATAAGTGGCAAGTAAGGGCGCGGCGTTCACCGCCCCGGGACTCGCATCGACCGAATTCAAGTCGACGGTGGTCACTGTTTGAGCCTGCGTGGAAGAAACCGACGCCGATATTGCGAGAATCGCAAGGAGCCCGTGAAGAGCCCGAAGGAGCGAGGCATATGCAGTTTTCATTTGTTGGTGTTTGGGGAGCTGGAAACAACCCCTGAACACCAAACTCGGTCGTGGGAATTCGAGCCGAGGTTCAACGGATTGTCGCAAGACGGGCTCGAATGTGCATCCGCCATGCCAGTTGATGCAAATATGTGGCAACAACATGCAATGCAATATAAAGCAAATGATTAGTAGTTCTACGTATCCCGATTTTGAGCACGAGATGTAAAATATTCCGACATACTCACCCCCCACTTAACAATTCGGGGATCTTGTGGCCCAGCAAGTTTTAGGTCTGATCTTCTACTCCACGGTAAAGACGAATCGGTTCCGGCGTCATAAGGCTCCGCGCCGAACCAGAACGTTCAGGTTTGTCCCAGCCTTTCCGGGCATGTTTCTTCCATTCCTTAGCGCCGGAAGCGTCGTGGTGAAGCGTCCTCTAGTGTAGGGTTCGGAAATGAAAAGACCTTGAATCAGCTCACTTGCCCTAGGAGCCTTTATCTAGAGATGCTGAAGCCGGGAAGTTTCCTCCCAAATGCTCGGGTGGTGGAATGGCATACACGACGGTCTTAGAAGCCGTTGCCGCAAGGCGTGCAGGTTCAAGTCCTGTCCCGAGCACCACGTCGCGCGTCTCCCTTCGCAGTGCCGCGTTCAAGGGCCTCCGCGAACACGTTTTGCGACGGTGCCGTATCCTCCGCCGGACCATTTCCATTCACCCGAGTAGCTGTCGGCATTCGCGGAAAACTTCCCGGTGAAAGCATTCCCTTCCCCTTTCCTGCCGAAAGCAATGTGGATGTCGTTTCCGTCGACATCCCATTCGTATTCGAAGTGGTCCCCGAAGTTGTCGAACAGGCGAGAGGTGCAGGCGTTCCTCGATTCGTCGTAACCGATGAACTCGATGAACTCTATTTTCCTGCCCCAGATCCTGATCCATCCCCGTTGAACGAGGAAGAAACCGCCCGCGAACCACTCGAACGTGACGGCGCCGGTCATTTCGGGCCCCTTCAGCTTCCACGAGCCCGCGAATTTCGCCAAACTCAGCAGCGCGGGATTCGGCTTAGGCGCGCCGTGGGTGTCTTTGCCCGGACGGGTCTTCTTGGCTCTTTGCGGCATGCGTTAGGGACGACTCCTGTGAGGGGACTGAATCTGGTCGCGTGTCTCCCTGCGGATCCCGCGGCGGGCGTCAGGGGCCCTCCGACAGCAGCTGCTCGACCACCTCCTCGACATGCTGAGGCTGCAGCCCGATCGCGCGGACCAGGCCCCTGCGGTCGACCACGGCGTAGGTGGGATAGTAATGGACATGCCAGTTCCTCTCGGATGCCAGGCTTGGGTCGCGGACGGTGGGGTACTCGACCCCCTGGCTCCTGACCACGTCGGCCATCTGCTCCTGTCCCCGCTCGCTCGTGCACACGCCGATGATGACAAGGCCCTTGTCCTTGTATTTCCTGAGCATCTCATTGTTGTGCGGGATCGCGCGCATGCACGGCCCGCACCACGTGGCGTAGAAGTCGACCACGACAACCTTCCCCTTTAGGCCGGAGAGGTCCACCTCGCCGTTCATCCAGCCCGTCACCACCAGCTTGGGGATCGGCCTGTCCTCGAGCGCCGCATGATCGGCCCGCAGCCGGGGATCGCTGTCCCAGGTCCATTCATCGGGAAACTCGCCCGCGCGCAGCGCAGGGGAGGCCAGCAAGGCGCACGCTGAAAAAGCAATGATCACTCCCGGTTTCTTCATGGGCGCATCGTGGGTGGAGCGTGTCGGGCTGCATTCCCATCAGCTGGAAAATCAGCTGTCAATCGAACCCATGGTGAACCGCGCGCATCCTCGCGGGGCGCCGTGCGCGCGCCTGTCCTCCGTGCCCCCAGATGGGGGTGCGTTCGGCGCACGGGGCGAGAGGGGCGCCGTCCAAGGTCGCGCGGACTGGGGTCTTCACCTTGTTTGTCCGGTCTTTGCGGGCTGAACGGCTGCGGCGGCAGTCCAAGGGCTCCAATGAACCACTCCATAGGCATTCTCCTTCGCACACCGGGCGCCTCGCTCCGGCTTGCGGGCGGGCTCGGTTTCCTCGCCCTCGCGCAGATCTCGACCCCTTCCGCAGCCGCTTCGGCAATCGTGGCCGACGTCTCAATCAATATCGGGATTCCCCTGTTCGAGGCTCCTCCTCCTCCGCCCCGCCAGGAGGTGATCATCGGTGTCAGCCCCGGACCGGACTTTGTATGGGTGGGAGGCTACTGGGACGGCGCCCCAGGGCATTACAACTGGGTGGGCGGCAGGTGGGACCATCCGCCCCACGGCCAGCATGGGAAATGGAATCCGCCGCATTGGGACAAGGGCAGCGACGGTCATTACCATCAGACCAAGGGCGAGTGGCGGGACGCCGGCCCAAGGCACTGATCACACTCTCTAGTCAGGAGCCCGGCCAGTGCGCGGGCTTCTTGGAGGCCGTTGGCCCGTCGCCCGAAAAAGGGCCTGGGCCAACGGCCGCCAATTCTCGAAGGGTGGAAGAGATCCTCGCTTAATGCGAGGCGCCCGTTCGGCCGGTCGGCCCAAATGGAGCAGACCGGCCCAGAGGTGCGGAGCGGGCGCTGCCCGCTCGCCCTCATGTTGAGCAGGGCTTCCTGTCGCGCCGGTCCGGCTCTAGGGTCACATGTCGAAGACGCGCTTGATCTGCCCCATCTTCCTCTGCGCCTTGCCTTCGATCTGCTCGGAGGAACCTTTCGCCTCCAGCTTCTGGTTTCCGAGCACCTTGCCTGCGCCCTCCTTCAGTTTTCCCGTGAGGCTCTTGGCGGCGCCTTCGATCTCATCCGTGTTGCCTGTCTTCCTTCCGACCGGTGGGTGGTTTTGCATAGGCGGCTACATTAGACGCAAGGCAACGCGTGCTCCATAGGGTGTTACCCTCCACCGGCGTCGGCTTGCCGGGCGGAGGGGCGACTTCCGCGCACGATCTGGCACGGGTCTCCGGAAGTCGGGCCGCGAGCGTCCCGCTTCAACGGGCGTCGGCCACACAGCGAAAGCCAAGGGTCCCCGCCCGGTCCTTGGACGGCGCCATCAGCAGGTACTTTCCGTGCTCGGTCAGCCTGTGGGCCTGAGGGAAGTACCAGTAGGAGTGCTGCGGCGAGTAGAAGCTTCCTCCCTTGAGGACCGCCGCCCGCGTGTGCTCGTCCACGAACTCATCGGTCCACTGCCAGACGTTGCCGACCAGGTCCTCCACGCCAAACGGGCTCGCTCCCTTGCGGTGGGCGTCGACGGCGTCGGGAGGGGGGAGATCCTGCCCCGTGCAAGAGGTGGGCACCGCCGACGCATCCCAGGCGTCTCCCCAGGGATACGCCCTGCCGTCGGTGCCTTGGGCGGCGTACTGCCACTCCCATTCGTGCGGCAGCCTCTTCCCCGCCCACCGGGCGTAGGCCCGGGCGTCCTCGAGCGAGACCCAGGTGACCGGCCGGTTTCCGTCGCCCGCGCGCGGGGCGCCTCCAGTCCAATGGCGGAGGAAGTTGTGGCCGTCCTCGGGAGCGTAGTGTGTCGCGTCGACAAAGGCCTTGAACTGCGCGTTGGTGACCGGGTAGCGGTCGATGAAGAAGGGCCGGATGGCAAGGGTGTGGTAGTGCTCCCTCCTCGGGGAATCCTCCCAGGGGTACTGTACGTCGAGCCCGACGCGGTTCTCCCCCTCGATCTCGACCCCTTTCACCTGGAACGTGTAGTCGGCCCCGGGGATGCGCACCATCCCGGAGGGGGCGTCCTGGGCCGGCGCCGAGGGCGCGATCTCGACGAGCCTCTGCGGCAGGAAGCGCCACGCGTCGGAGAACGCCTCCAGCGGCTGCGACCGCCGTGATCCGCCCCTGGCGAGCAGGGCCTCAAGGGCCCCGGAGCGGACGGCTTCATCCACGCCCGCGACCGCGCCGAAGCCGCGGGGCTCCAGCGGAAGGCTGAGCAGCGCGCGGGCGCCCCTGATCGCGGGCTTGAGCTCCGTGCCGTTCCAGACGTCGACGTAGCGCCTTCCCGGCGCGTGGTCGACCTCGAGGACGCCCTCGCCGACGCCGAAGTCGTTTCGGTTGACGAGGGTCCACAGGCAGACCCCGCCGGCGGGAAAGCGGCTCGCGTAGACGCCGTAGTGCAGGGTCGGGACGTGCGGCGTCCAGGCGCCGCTGACCATCTGCTCTGGGAAGGTCCGGTAGATCGCGGCGATGCGCCGCAGGGCCTCGGCATCGCGGGGCGTGATCTCGTTCCAATACCCCCAGATGTTCTCCCAGCTCTCAAAGCCGACGCCGTTGAAGAACGCGGCCTGCAGGTCGTCGGTGTGGTCCCTGGCCCACCGGTTGCACACGTTGATCATATGGCGCGGCTCGAGCCACTTCCACTTGCTCACCATCGGGACGAACGGGTAATCCCAGTAGGCCCACGACTGTTGGTCGTAGGCGAGCATGGCGTCGTCCTTGGGAGAAAGCTCGGGCTCGAGGGCGACCGGGTGGCCCGTCGCGTCCGAGGCACGGCGGTAGTCGATCGGAACGCCGTCAAACGTGTCGCCGTTCACGCCATCCGCCCCGATCTCGGCCATCAGCGCGG
>CAYNLL010000094.1:5606-9466 GCA_964398015.1 uncultured Opitutaceae bacterium
GGCCTCCGCATGCGCCATCCCGGGATCGCGGGTGCCGGTGTCCCAGGGCATGGTGGGAAAGAAGACGCGCACCCCTCGGCCGTGGAAATCCATGATCATCCGGCGCAGCGCGGGGACACCGCCCGGCATGTCGCGCAGGAGGTCCCATTGGTTGCGGTTGTCGATGCCGATGTTCGGGTAAACGGGCCAGAGGAGCACGCTGTCGGCGCCGCCGTAGCGCCGATCGAGGTCGTCGAGAAGCAGGCCCACCGTGTAGGCGCGCGCCGCCGGGTCGTAGAGGTACCTCTCCTCAACCATCACCTGGGGCTGCACGAAATCGTGCTGGGTCCACAGCAGCTCGGGCCTGGCGTACTGGGAGCCGTCATAAGAGATGCGCGCGAGCTGCTGCGCGCGCCAGGCGCGGAGCGCCGAGATCCACCCGTCGAAGGCGCCGGCGCCTCCGCGCTGCCAGTTGGTCATGCGCGCGAACCAGTCCTGGCCGTCCGCGCCCTGCCCGGGGCCCGGGATCTGGCTGCCCCTGGGCTCGATGAGCGCCGGGTCGGCGTGCAACGGCTGGCCGATCAGCAGAAACAGCAGTCCTGAGATGCGCGCCGCCTTGCCCATGGCGCGACCATGGTTTCTTCGCCCGCCGCGGTCAAGGGGCGGGCCGGCCCGATGCCCGGGGAGCCTATTGTTGCGCTGGGGGGGCGCCGCCCGGAGCGGCGGCCTTCGCCCGGCCTATGTCCCAAGAAGATGCCGCGCCGCGATGATGGCGGCCACCACCACCACCACGCCCACCAGCACGATCGGAAGAGGCACTTTCGCCTGCTTCGCCCCCTCGTACCGGATAGAGGCGGATTCCAGGCCACTCCTGTCGCCTGAAGCCCACGCTTCGCCCTTGGGTTCGTTACTGGTTGTGTGTGCGTTGCTCATGGAAAAATCGAATCGATTTTCGGAAGGAAGAATATGGTTAACGCGGGATGGAATGACTGCGCATCGTTTGTTTTTCGCATCGCGAATCTTGGTGTTGGCTGGGTTCGGATGTGCGGGTGGCTGCGGTGCGGCGTGTGCGGTGCTCCCGGGTATGTTCATCGGCCGGTCTTCGGCGAATTTCAGTCCAAAGGACCGGCGCTCGCGGCCGGAATCCGGGGCCTCGCGGCACGGTTCTCACGGACAGAGCGGAGGTTAGAGGTGATCCTTGCGGCACCGGGCCAGGCGAGTATACGTAGTGACCGCACCCCATGGAAATCAATCGGCGGCAATTTCTGGCGATGTCGGGCGCGGTGGTGCAGGGCACCGTCCTGGCGAGCCTTGGGGCGAAGGCGCTGCTGGGCGGCGACGCCGGCGCGCCGGGCCCGCCCGCCGTTCCCTGGCACCAGCGGGTCCGTCGGATCGGCCAGGTCAATTTCAACGAGCGCGATCCCCTCGAGCTGGACGTCGAGCAATGGGCGGACTACTGGGCGAGCGTCAAGGTGGACGCCGTGCTGGTCAGCGTGACCGGCATCCTGGCGTTCTATCCGACGAAGGTGCCGTTCCACCGCCGCAGCCGGTACCTCGGCGACAAGGACCTTTTCGGCGCCTGCACCGCGGCCGCCAAGGCGCGCGGACTGCGCGTCGTCGCCCGCCTGAGCCCGGACCTGAACTGGGAGGACGCGGTCAGCGCCCACCCGGAATGGTTCATGCGCAACGCCGGCGGGGGCTTCCTCCCGCACGGCGAGGACCCGCGCCTCTTCGCCACCTGCACCTTCTCGACCTACTTCACGGACTTCGTTCCCGCGGTCATGCGCGAGGTGCAGGCCCATTACGACGTCGACGGGCTCTTCACGAACGCGTGGCCGGCGTTCGACAGCCTGCCCGTCTGCTACTGCGAGGAATGCCGCAAGCTGGCGAAGCCGAAGTCCGTGGAATACTGGGAGCAGTTCACGGACCGGGTCGTCAGCCTGTGGAGGCTCTACGACGGCATCGCCAAGGAGAAGGGGCCCGACAACCTCTTCTACGCGAACATGGGCGGCGGGATCCACGCCACGCCGAACCTGATGCGGCTGGCGCAGGTTTCGCAGTGGTTCAACTGCGACAACCAGGGCCGGGGAGGCGAGGGGTCGCCGATCTGGGGCGCGTCCCAGCAGGGCAGGGTGGCGACGGCGATCATGAAGGGGCGCACGATCACCAACGTGACCGGCGCGTGGTCGACCTGCGGCGCGGTGCGCTGGCGCAACGTCGCCAAGTCCAGGGCCGAGGCGGAGATTTGGATGGACCAGACCGCCGCGAGCGGCATGACGATCTGGTACCACTGGGTGGGGGCGCAGAAGGGCCTCGGCGAGGACCGGCGGTGGCAGAGGATCGGGAAGCGCCACCTGCAATGGCTCGCGCGCCACGACGCGCATTTCGAGCGCCGGAGGAGCATCGCCAACATCGGCGTCGTGATGGGCCAGCGGTCGCACCTGTTCTATGCGCCCCCCGGGGAGGGTGGGATGCAGGACTTCGTCAACGGCCTCTACTATGCGCTGGTCGAGGGAAGGTTCATGTTCGATTTCGTGCACGAGGACGACCTCGGCCCCGAGACGGTCGGACGGTACACGGCGCTGCTCCTTCCCAACATCGCCTGGCTCAGCGAGGCGCAGTGCGCGCAGCTGCGCGACTACGCGGCCGCGGGCGGCTCGCTGATGGCCTCGTTTGAGACCGCGATGTACGACGAGGGCGGGCGCCGGCGCGAGCTGCCCGGCCTGGCCGCTCTCTTTGGCATCACCTCCGCCGGACCGGTCGCCGGGCCGAAAGGGAATGGCTTCTACGCGCAGATCGAGAGCGGCCACGAGATCCTGGGCGGCCTGGAGGACACGAACTGGATCCCCGGCGGGGCGTACCGCCTGCCGGTGGCGGCGGAGGGGCCGAGGGTGATGTCGGTCATCCCCGCCCACACGGCCTATCCGCCCGAGCTCTCCTACTGGCCCGTCGACAGGACGGACGAGCCCGCGGTCGTCATCCGCGAGAGCGGCCGCAGCCGGCTGCTCTACTTTCCGGGAGACATCGAGCGCGCGTCATGGCGCTCAGGGCACACCGACCTGAGCCGCCTGCTCCAGAATTCCGTCGGCTGGCTCACGCGGGGGCGCCAGCCCGTCACCGTCGAGGGCGAGGGGGTCGTCGAATGCTTTGCCTGGGAGACCACGCCGGGCTTCGCCCTGCACCTTCTCAACTACACGAATCCCAACATGCACCGCGGCTGGCTCCGGAGGCACTACCGCATCGGCGAGCAGAGGGTGCGCATGACGCTGCCGCCCGGGCGCACGGTCGCGCGCATCGAGCTCCTTCGCGCGGAGCGCGACGTCGCCTTCCGCCAGGAAGGGGGCGCGGTCGAGTTCACCGTCCCCGGTGTGGACGACTACGAGGTGGCGGCGCTTTACGCGTAGCCCCGGGGCCGAGCCCGCTACCTCTTCTTGCCGGCCGCCGCCTTGGCCTTGGTGGCCTGCTGGGACGTGATGAGCGTCTGCTTCTTCTGGAACGATGCGTCGTTCCTGACCTGCTTTTGCGAGGCCTGTTTCTGCACGGATTTAGGTGATCGGTCGCCCATGGTGGATTTTCTCTCTTTGGATTGCCTCACCGTCGGAATATTCGTTTCCCCGAGGGCGCCGTTCCTTATCCACGAAATCATGGGGTCGGTCGATCACCTTGATGCAGCGGCGGCCCGGGGGCTCCCCCGACGCCCGCGCCGCCTGTACCGTGTAGGCCCCATACCGAGGAGGGAGGCCCGTCGGCTACACTTGGGGTCCCGCCATGCACCCCAGCACGCGCATCCCGTCCCCCCTCTCGCCGGAGCCGGTGGCCTCCCACGCCCGTCATCCCCGATGCCGACGGGCTCCGTCCGGGCCCACACGGCATGCCTGACG
>CAYNLL010000095.1:0-9440 GCA_964398015.1 uncultured Opitutaceae bacterium
GTAGGCCTTGACCTTGATGATCGAGACGGCGCCGTAGCTCTGGAAGTACATGTTGACGCCGTAGAGGGACGTGTAGGCCACCACCAGGTGCGCGCGAAACCGGCCCGCGAGCACGGCCATCGTCAGGACCCCGAGCAGGACGTTGGCCGCCGCCGAGCCGAAGCCGGCAATCAGGATCCCCTTCCTTCCCCCGATCCGGTCGACCAGCGGTCCGTTGAGCAGGAACGAGAACGCGTAGATGATGGTCCCCAGGCCGAAGATGATGCCGAAGTCCTCCTTCGACATGAGCGCGCCGAGCGCGTTCTTCGAGACGTTCAGGTTGTACCGCCCCATGTACAGGAACGAGTAGGTCATCCCCAGCGGAAACCAGTTCAGGAAGCGCCTCATGATGAAGCGGCGGCTGTGCCCGAGCGGATTATTGAGGAAATAACCCGCGATGACCGCGACCAGGCAGGCAGCGATGACGCCAAGGTACATAGGACGCGTCGACGATGCCCCCGATCCGGGCGGGCTCAATCCCTTTCAGGCCCCGGCCCGCGTTTCCGCCGCCTCCCGCGGCGGCGGACACGGGTCACGGCACCTCGTACACCTCGATCAGGGCGAGACCCGAGTCGTTGCTGGCGCCAAGGACCTGCGCCGTGTAGGCGCCGGGGGCCAGGGTCACCAGGAAGGCCGAGTCGGCGCTCGAGGCGCTCCACGGGAACGCGCCCACCGAGGCGGCCGCGCTCGCGACCTGCGGATTGCCGCCCCAGCCGTCGTTCTCGCCGAGCAGCGTGGACGTGCCGTCGCCGTTGCTCTCGTAGAGCTGGAGCTCGGGGTCGGGAAGGGTGCCCGTGAGGCTGAACGGTGCGGCGGCAAGCGCCGGGCCGGAGGCGCGGATCAGGACCGTCCTCGCCGTCGAGCCGCCGATCACGAAGCCCGCGACCAGGATGTTGCCGCCGGTGCCCGCCTGGGCGCGCGCCGAGATGTTGGTCAGCCTGGGCGAGCTCGGGGTGTAGGCGCCCGGAGTCGTCGCGTCGTAGACCTCCGCCAGGGCGAGCCCGGTGTCGCCGCTGCGCCCGGAGATCTGGGCCGTGTAGGGTCCCTCGGCGAGCGTGGTCACGATCGCAGAGTCCGCGCTCGAGGCGTTCCACGGGAAGGCGCCGAAGTCCATCGCGGCGGTCGCGATCGTCGCGCTTCCGTCCCATCCGACGTCGCTGCCGATGACGTCCGGGCCCGAGAAAAGGGTGAGGGCCGGGTCAGGGAGCACGCCCGCGATGTCAAAGGGGGGAAGGCCGAGCGCCGGGCCGGAGGCGCGCACCAGGACGTTCATCGGGCCCGACGTGCCGGCGCCGCCGATGGCAAACCCGGGGATCAGGATCGAGCCCGCCGTCCCGACCTCCGAGAGGCAGGAGACGTTGATCAGGCGCCCGACGTCCGTCGTCGTGCTCACCGAGAGGACGGCCGGGGTGCTCGCGACCGAGCCGGAGGCGTTGGTGATCGTGCAGGTGTAGTTGCCCGCCTCTGCCGCCGTCGCGCCGCTCAGCACCAAGGTCGAGCTGGTGGCGCCGGAGGCGCCGGCGCCGTTTGCGAGCGCCACCCCGTTGACCTCCCACTGGTAGGTCGGGGCCGGCACGCCGTTGGCTAGGACGTTGAACACGACCGTGCTCCCGCTCGCGATCGCCTGGCCGCTGGGCTCGAGGGTGAACGCGGGGCTGACGGCGGTGGCCGCGGCGCCCTGGTAGATCACGTAGCCGAGCTCGCTCGCCACGTAGACCGTGCCGTTGGACGTGACCGCGATGCCGAGCGGCACGTCGAAGAGCGCGCTGGCGCCCGTGCCCGGGGAGTTGCTGAAGGCGCCGGGGGCCCCCGCGATCGTCGTCACGACGGTGCCCGCGCCGATCTTGCGGATCGTGCCGTTCTCGGAGTCCGAGACAAAGAGGTTGCCGCTGCCGTCCACCGCGATGCCGCGGGGGCTCTTGAACCGCGCTGCAAGTCCCGTTCCGTCGGCGTAGCCCGTGACCCCGGGACTGCCTGCCAGGGTCGTGACGACGCCCCCCGTGGCGACCTTGCGGATCGTGGCGTTGCCGGAATCGGCCACGTAGAGGTTGGCGTTCGAGTCGATGGCGAGGGCCGCCGGCTGGTCGAAGCTGGCGGCCGTTCCCGTCCCGTCGGAGCTGCCGGCGGCTCCCGCCGCCGCCGCGTAGTTGGTCACGACGCCGGCCGAGGTGACCTCCCGGATGTCGTTGTTGCCCAGCTCGGAGACGTAGATGTTCCCGTTGCTGTCGACCGCGATGCCGTAGGGGCTGCTGAAGCTCGCCGCGGTCCCCGTGCCATTGGTCGAGCCGGCCGAGCCGGCGGCTCCCGCGACCGTGGTGACCACGCCCGCCGTGGTGACCTTGCGGATCGTGGCGTTGCCCGAATCCGTGACGTAGAGGTTGCCGCTCTTGTCCAGGGCGATGCCGATCGGCTGGTTGAAGAGCGCGGCGGATCCCGTGCCGTCCGTCGTGCCCGAGACGCCGGGCGAGCCCGCGAGGGTCGTCACGACGCCGGCCGCGGTGACCTTCCTGATGGTGTTGTTCTTCTTGTCGGCGACGTACAGGTTTCCGGAGGAGTCCAGGGCGATGCCGTTGGGCTGGTCGAAGGAGGCCCCCGTTCCCGTGCCGTCCGAGCTTCCCGCCAGGGCCGGCGATCCCGCCAGGAACGTGAACGTGTACGGCGTCGCGTAGTTGACGACCTGGGCCGCGAGCGGCGTGCTCAGGGCGGCCATCAGGGGCAGGCACCAAAGCGCCCTCCAGTTCAGTCTCGCGGCGTTCGGACGGTGAGGCTCTTGCATGTGTTGGATCTTATGGGTTTGAAAGGGGGAGGCCGGGGGCCCTGCGCCAGCGCGGTCGTGTGGCCGTCCGCGGGTGGGGCGCCGGGGTGACGGGCGCTTCCGCGGAGGTCTCGCTGGCTGGAGAGAAGAGAAGGACGGATCACGCCGGAAAAAGAAAGCGCTAATGCGACTAGACAATCGCTTCCCACCGATGTGCCATTTGGGTTCAACGGTCCGCGCAGAGGGCGGCGGGTTTCTAAGAATATTTAATTCAACGGGTTAAAAATTTACCTCCCGCCGCCGTCGCGCGGGCGCACCGCGCTTGGCGTGTTACGTGCTTTCTGCACGCAAACCCGTTTGAACCTCGCCCCCATGATCACGATCCCCTGGTCCCGCTCCCTCGCCCTCGGCGCCTGCCTTGGCGCGTCCCTGCTCTGCGCTGCGCGGCTTCCCGCCGAGCCCCTGCGGCCGAAGGTCCTCATCCTCGCCACCTTCGAGGTCGGCGCCGACACGGGCGACACGCCCGGCGAGCTCCAGTATTGGGTGGAGCGCGAGAAGCTGACCGGAACGCTCGAGGTCCCCGGGATCGAGCATCCGGTCCGCTTCAACGACGCCGGCGTGTACGCGATGGTGACGGGGACCTGCAACCGGAGCGGCCTGGCCGTGATGCTGCTCGGCACGGACCCCCGCTTCGACCTCACGCAGACCTACTTCATGATGGCAGGGATCGCGGGGGTGGACGCCGACCGCGCGAGCGTGGGAAGCGCCGCGTGGGCGCGGTGGGTGGTCGACGGGGACAACGTCAACGAGATCGACCTGCACGACGCGCCGGCGGGCTGGCCCTACGGCATCCTCCCCTACGGCGCCTCCCGTCCCGACGAGCCCCCCGGCCCGCACGACTGGAGCCAGAAGCCGATGGCGTTCCAGCTCGATCCGGGCCTCGTGGCCTGGGCGTTCCGCCTGTCCAAGGACGTCGCGCTGAGCGACACGCCCGAGCTCAGCCGCTACCGCGCCCTGTACGTCGGGCACCCCAACGCGCAGCGCCCGCCCTTTGTGCTCCTGGGAGACACCCTGGGCACGGCGCGGTACTGGCACGGGCCCGCGCTCACCCGGTGGGCGGAGCGCTGGTGCGAGCTCTACACGGGCGGCCGGGCGCGGTTCGTGATGACCGAGTGCGAGGACCAGAGCATCGCCTACGCCCTGCACCTGCTCGGCAATGCCCACCGCGTCGACCCCCGCCGCTACCTCGTGCTGCGGACGGCGAGCAACTACTCCGAGCCGCCGCCGGGAAGGGGCGTCGTCGACAACCTCCTGACGGGAGAGGAGAGCGGCTCGGTCCTCGCGGCCGAGTCCGCCTACCGCGCGGGCTCGCCGGTGGTCCACGCGCTCGTGCGCCATTGGGACCTCTACCAGTCCGCGCTCCCCGGCGCCGACTCCCCCTGAGGCGGCGTTCCGGGGGGATTGCCTGCGGGGGGCGCGCCGCCCATAACGGCCCCATGCGTGGCGACGCACAGGCCCCCGGCGGGGGCGACCGGCCCTTCTTCCAGGTGGCGCTCAACCTTCCCCACGCGGGGCGGATCGCCCGGCGGATCCTGGCGCAGCTGCCCGCCGAGGGGGCCCCCGGGGAGGACGCCGCCGCCGCCCGCCACCTCGTGGCCGGGCTCGTGAAGCTCCTCGGCCCGTGCGTGGACATGGACGAGAACCCGCCCGGCGAGCTGGCCCTGCAGGTGCGCGACCGCGCGGCGGCGCTCGGCCGCAGGCTGGTCGAGCACGTCGGTCGCGGCGGGTTCGGTCACGACCGCCTCGGGCAGTGCGTGCGCAACCTCTTCGAGTGCCTGGAGCTCGGCCGCGAGGGCGCCGAAATCTCGCTGCTCGCGGGCGAGGACCCGCGCTCGCTCCAGCGCCCCGTCTGAGGCGCCGGCCGCTTTGGCGTTGCGCGGGCCCGCGGGCGCTGATGCCCTGCCGCGCGAGCTGGCACGCATCCGGCTCAAGCACGGCCGACCCCCAACCCTTGCCTCCACGGAGCCCTCCCACATGGCCAAGACCCTTCCCTCCACGCTGCGTCACGCCCCTCCCGTCATCATCCCGGGCATCCCCGTCGCCCCCCGCCGCGCCCGCAGGCCCGGCCGCGACCTGACGCTGGTCCTGGGCGCCATCCCGCAGGAGTCCGAGCTTGTGGAGTGGGCCCTGGCGGGCAGGACGAGGGGAAGGCTCGCGGGCTTCCCCTATGCCGAGGGCAGGCTGGGGGGAAGGCGGACGA
Organism: uncultured Opitutaceae bacterium; assembly: GCA_964398015.1. GTDB lineage: Bacteria > Verrucomicrobiota > Verrucomicrobiia > Opitutales > Opitutaceae > Palsa-1447. Next base: position 5,055 of record CAYNLL010000095.1, read on the forward strand.
TTGTCGCGGTCACCGGAATCGGCAAGACGAACGCCACCCTCATCACGACGCTCTTCGTCGAGCACTTCAGGCCGCGCGAGGTGATCATGACCGGGACGGCCTCGCGGATCAGCCCCGCGATGCGCAACGGCGACGTGATCGTGGGCGCCTCCGTCTGCAACCACGACTTCGGCTCCCTGGGGCGCAACTGCGCGATGGAGTACTTCGGGGCCGAGGGCCCGCTCGGGGACTTCTCGCCCATCCGCTACCCGGCGGACGCCCGCCTGCTCGCGGCGGCGAGGCGCGCGATCGCGCGCCACGTGCCCGAGAGGGCCTCGCAGCACAGCCCCCCCTACACGCCGAGGGTGCGCGTCGGCCGCATCACCTCGGGGGACCAGTTCGGGATCCCGCCGCAGCGCATCCGCGACATCCTGCGCCAGCTCCGGCCGGACCTGATGGAGATGGAGAGCGGCTCCGTGGCGCAGGCATGCTGGTACCTGCGCACCCCCTTCATCTGCGTGCGCAGCGGCAGCAACCGCACCCAGAACTCGCCGGACAACGACTACCGCAAGCTCTCGCCGTTCGCCTCGCGCCAGGCCGCGCTCTTCACCGTCTCGCTCGTGGGCGAGCTCGGCGGCGGGGGAGCGCGGACATGAAGCTCTTCTGCCGCGGCGACGTCGACGGGTTCTGCGCCATCGCGCTGGACAACATCGTCCAGCTCCTGCTCATCCCGCCGATGTGCCTCGGCGTCCTGGGGTTCCGGCCGGCGCTCGTGTACGGCCGCATCCTTCCCGGCGTGGCCGTGTCGTACCTCGTGGGCAACCTCTTCTACGCGTGGCAGGCCCACCGGCTCGCGCGCAGGGAGGGCCGCGACGACGTGTGCGCGATCCCGTTCGGGCTCAACACGCCGACGCTGATCGCGTACATCTTCCTGGTGATGGCGCCGGCGCGCCAGATCGCGATCGCCCACGGCGCCGCCGACCCGGACGTCGTCGCGTGGCGCATCGGCCTGGTCGCCTGCGTCGGCAGCGGCATGATCGAGTTCTTCGGCGCGTTCGTGGCCGCGCGCATCCGCTCGATCACGCCCCGCGCGGCGCTGCTCGCGTCGCTGTCGGGCGCGGGCCTCGCCTTCCTGACGATGAACTTCCTGTTCAGCACCTTCGCCCACCCGATCGTCGGGTTCGTCACGCTCGGCATGGTGCTGCTCTTCTACTTCGGCCAGCTCAAGCCGCGCGGCGGGATCCCCCCGGCGCTTGTGGTCCTGGCGGCCGGCACGGCCCTCGCCTGGGCCACCCACCTCGCGCCCCTGGGGGCGCTCGCCCTCGCGGACGTCGGCTGGAGGCCGCCGCTGCCCGTCGTCGCCGACCTGTGGCGGGGCCTCGTCGGGGGCCAGGTGCTCCCCTATCTCTCCGTGATCCTGCCGATGGGGCTCCTCAACCTGCTCGCCTCGCTCCAGTGCATCGAGTCGGCGGCCGCGGCCGGGGATTCCTACTCGCCGAGGTCCTCCCTGATGGTGAACGGCGCGTGCACGTTCGCCGCGGCGTGCTTCGGATCGCCCTTCCCCACATCCCTCTACATCGGCCATCCCGCGTGGAAGCGGATGGGCGCGCGCGCGGGCTACTCGACCGCGAACGGCGTCTTCGTCACCCTGGTGTGCCTGACCGGGGCGATGTCGCCGATCGCCTGGGCCATTCCGGCCGACGCCGGGCTGGCGATCATCATCTGGATCGGGTTCATCATCACGATCCAGGCGTTCGACTCCACGCCCCAGCGCCACTGGCCCGCGGTCGTCATGGGCATGGTGCCGGTGATCATGGCGTGGATCACCTTCCTGATAAAGAGCTCGGCGCGGATGGCCGGCGCCGGCTCCGCCGCGGGTCCCGCGTTCGGCCCGAAGCTGCTCGCCGCGTTCCACGACGGCGGCCTCGCGGTCGAGGGCGGCTTCGCGATCGAGCAGGGCACGTTCCTCTGCGCGCTCATGTTCGCGACGATCACGGTGTGCGTGATCGACCGAAGGCTCGCGACGGCGGCCCTCTGGGCGCTGGCGGCCTCGGCCCTGAGCCTCCTCGGCTTCCTCCACTCGTGGCGCTTCGAGACCAACGACTCCATCGGCTCCATGCCGCTCGTCGACTGGCTGGACGGGGCGCCCCGGACCTCCGCGACGCTCTTCCCGGCCGCGCCTTACGCGATCGCCTACGCCGGCCTGGCGGCGATGCTCCTCCTGGCGAAGGTGTTCACGGTGCCCGACGACCCTCACCCGCACGCCTGAGCCGGCGGCGCGCCGCCAAAGCTCGCCAACACCCGCCAAACCGGGCAGTCTCGGGGGCGAATCGGCACCCACCGCCATACGCCCATGAAGAGAATACTGCCCCTCGCCCTCTGCCTCGCACTCATCCCCTGCCTCAGGGCGGCGGATCCCGCCGCGGCGCCGGACCCGGCCCAGCTCGAGCTCGCCCGCCAGGTGATCAAGTCCATGCACGCGGACCGGATGTTCGACCAGATGTCCGTCCAGATGCAGAAGATGGCCGCCCAGTCGATGAACCTCAACACGGCGAACATGACGCCCGACCAGCGGGCGGTCGCCGAGAAGGTCGCAAGCCAGGTGATGAAGCTTTCGATGGACGCGGCCAAGGGCCTCATGGACAAGATGGACGTCATCTACGCCGAGGTCTACTCGCCGGCCGAGCTCACCGCGATGAAGGCCTTCTTCGAGTCCCCCGAGGGCGTGTCGATGCTCCAGAAGCAGCCCCAGGTGATGCAGAAGCTGATGCCCTACATCACGGACATGCAGAAGGACCTCAGGCCGAAGATCGAGAAGATCACCGAGGACGCCCTGTCGACGGCCGCGCACGCCGCGCCCGGCGTTCCGGCTACCCCGGCAGCGACGCCGTGACCGGGGCCCCCGCGGGCCCGTGATCCTACGGGCCCGACGCCGGCGGGGGAAGGGACGCGGGCGGCCGGTTCATCGCCTGCCTGAAGAATTCGCCGGAGCCGCTCAGCTTGTAGCCGTCGAAGCTGCTGAGCATCGGCGGGCCCCAGTTCGGGTCGTAGACCCACGCCATCCAGCTGATCCCGTGCTGCTCCAGGTAGCGCGTGATCCGGTTCCCGTAGTGGTCGTCGTCCACGACCTCGCCCGGCTTCAGGCTGAAGCCGATCTCGGTGGCGATCATCGGGTACTGCTCGGCGGCGAATCCGAAGTCCTCGTCCCATTTCGGCTCCCACGGGCGCCTGCGCTTGTTCGCGTAGGGGTGCGTGACGTAGCCGATCCCCTCCGCGCGCACCGGCTCGTAGTGGAGGTTGTCCAGGTCGTAGGCCCAGTCGAAACCGGCGACGAGCGGGATGGTCTCCTTGTCGGAGGCCCGGATGATGCGGATCATCTCCTCGTTCATCCCCCTCCAGTCCGACCAGCTGAGGTCGCCGAGCATACCCCGGTAGTGGGTCGGCTCGTTGAAGAGCTCGAAGAACGCGACCGTGTGGTTGCCGTTGAAGTGCAGCGCCATCCTGCGCCAGAAATCATACGTCTCCGCCTCGCTCGTGTCGTACATCGGGGACTGGAACATGCCGCTCTTCAGGTTGCCGATGGAGTGCCAGTCGACGATCACGTGCATCCCGAGGTCGGTGCACCAGTCCACGGCCTGGTCCAGCAGCACGATGTAGCCGGCGGGCGTGCGGCTGCGCCAGGCCGCCGGGTGGACGGGGATCCTCACCAGGTTGGCGCCCAGCGCCTTCACCGCGGCGAACAGGTCGCGGTTCCACTGGCCCCGCTCGACGAGGTAGTCGGGGTCGGCGATCGACACGCCGCGAAAGAGCACCGTCGCGCCCGAGGGATCGACGAAGCGGTTCCCCTTGACCGAGATCAGCGGCAGGAGCGCCGCCTTGGGATTGGGGGCCGGGCGGCGCCAGGGTGCCGAGTGCCAGAGGGAGCTGGCCGCCGGCGCGGCCTGCGCGGGGGGCGCGGCGGGCGTGTCGGCCGGGAGGAGGCTTGGGCCGCGAAGCGCGATGAACGCGGCGGAGGCCAGGAGGAGTCGGGGTCTCATGCGGCAACGGTTGGTTTTTGGCGGCGCATTTGCACGCCAATTGGAGGGGGAGGGCGCGCGTCCGGCGACGGGCGTAATGCGTTTGACCGCCCCTGCGCCGCCTTCAGACTCGGCACCGGAATGGCCACGGCACCGGCTCCGTCTTTCCAGGACGCGGCTGCCCCCCTCGGGCAGATCGGCGGCGTCTCCGGCGGGCTGGACCTCGCCCTGCACATGGCCCGCCACCTGGGCGAGCTGTCCCGTCCCCCGGTCCGCGCCGCGCTCCTGCGGCGGATCCAGCAGGGCGCCGTGGACGTGGCGCGCCTGGCGATGGTGATCGGGGCGCTGACGAGCTTCGTGACACTGGAGACGATCGGCTTCGGCCTCGGCC
>CAYNLL010000096.1:0-9428 GCA_964398015.1 uncultured Opitutaceae bacterium
TCACCTGGGGCTCGCCCGAGATCCTGAAGAAGAGGGCCCCCTCCTTCTCGTAGGTGCGACCCGACGCCTTAAGGCGTTCTAGGTAGTCGCGGTAGATCCCCGACCGCTCGCTCTGGCGGTAGGGTCCCAGGTCGCCCCCGGCATGCGGGCCCTCGTCCCAGTCGAGCCCGAGCCAGCGCAGGCTGTTGTAGATCAGGTTCAGGAACTCCTCGCTGTTGCGCGTCTGGTCGGTGTCCTCGATTCTCAGGATGAACACGCCCCCGGTGTGGCGGGCGTAGAGCCAGTTGAAGAGCGCGGTCCTTGCGCTTCCGATGTGAAAGAAGCCGGTCGGGCTGGGCGCGAAGCGAACGCGGACTTGGGACATGGGAGGGTGTGGATTGCTGCTTGTGATTCGGGCGGAGGGCCAGCAAGAACCATCGTATGTCCGCTGTCAAAGCAGCACCCTTCGACCCCCTCTCCGTCGCCGACAGGCTCTCGCAGGCCGCCGCGAGGGCGGGCTTCCGCCGCGAGGACTTCGGCGAGGCGGGCGGCTGCCCGCTCCTTGCGCTTACCCGGCGGACGCCCGGTCCGCGACCCAGGATCTACCTCTCCGGCGGGATCCACGGCGACGAGCCCGCCCCGCCGCTGGCCCTTCTTTCGCTCCTTGAGTCCGGCGCATTCGACGACAGCGCCATCTGGTTCATCTGCCCGATGCTCAACCCGGTGGGCCTTTCACGGGGCACGCGCGAGAACGGAGGCGGGGTGGACCTGAACCGCGACTACCGCCATCTCGAGTCCCCCGAGATCAGGGCGCATGCCCGGTGGCTCTCCAGGCAGCCGAACTTTGACCTGGCGATCTGCGTGCACGAGGACTGGGAGATGGCCGGCTTCTACCTCTACGAGCTCAACCCGGACGGTCGCAGGAGTCTAGCGCCCGCCATGATCGCCGCGGCGTCGAGGGTCTGCCCCATCGAGACGAGGCCGGTGATCGAGGGCCGCGAGGCAAAGGGCGGGATCATCCGCCCTCCCGTGAACCCGTTTGAGCGCGAAAAATGGCCCGAGTCGATCTACCTGCTGGCGAACCACACCCGGCAGACGTACACGGTCGAGAGCCCGTCGTCGCTGCCCTTGGACACGCGCATCGCCGCGCTTCGGGCGGTCCTTGGCGCCGCCCTGGGAATTCCCGTGCGCCGGACCGCCTAAGCGCCGGAAGGGCCCGCGGCGGCCACGTCAATCCCAAGGCGCTCGCAGAGGACCCGCATGTCGGAGGGCAGCGGCGCCTCGAACGCGAGGGCGGTCGCCTCGGCCTGGAACTCGATGCGTGCGCAGTGGAGCGCCTGGCGCGGCATGAGGAGCCGGGCCTCGAGCTCCGGCGTCCAGCCCCCGTCGATGAACTCAAGGTAGAGTCGGGCGTCGGGGCCATAGATCTTGTCCCCCACGATGGAGTGCCCGAGCCATTGGGCGTGCGCACGGATCTGGTGCTTGCGGCCGGTCTCGGTCGTGACCCGGGCAAGCGTGAACCCTGCCGCCCGCGCCAGCGGCTCAAACCGGGTCACGGAGGCCTGCCCTTCGGCGCACACGGCGGACTTCATGAAGACCGGGCTTGCGGTGTCGGTTCCCAGCGGCTGGTCCACCCGGACGGCGTCGGCGAGCTCGCCGGTCAGGACGGCGAGGTACGACTTCGACACCCTGCGCTCCTGCATCGCCATCTGGAGGCGCCGCGCCATGCGGGGCTCCTTCGCCAGGACCACCACGCCGCTCGTCTCGCGGTCAAGGCGGAACACCAGGTGGACCGTCGCAAGCCCCGCGTGCTCCCGCGCAGCGCCCACCAGGCTGGACCAAGGCCCGTGCTTCGAGGGGTGGCAGACGACGTCGCCCGGCTTGTCGACCACCAGAAGGCGCTCGTCCTCATGGAGGATCCACGCCTCCAGCTCAGGCGCGGTGATCATCCTCGACGGGCCCTGCGCGAGCCGCCTCGGCCACGCGGAGGCCCGGGGTCCGCCCTCGCCCGGCGCCTTCACGGCTTCACCCGCCTCATGCGGTACCGCCTTAGGGCGATGGCCGCGAACCTTGCGACCAGGGGCTTGGGGAGCTTTGACGAGAGCGCAGCCATCACCTTGTTCTTCCACCCGCTGACCACCAGGGCGCGCCCCGCGGCCATCGCGCGCAGCGAGGACATGACGACCTGTTCGCTGGTCTCCCCGAGGGCGGCGGGCACCGCGTTCTCCTCCAGGCCCGCCCGCTTGAAGAAATCCGTCGACGTCGGCCCCGGGCAGACCGCGAGCGCGCTGACGCCCGTCCCGCGCAGCTCCTCGTTGAGGGAAAGGCTCCAATGAAGCACGAAGGCCTTCGTCGCGCCGTAGGTTGCGAGGTACGGCGTCGGCTGGAACGAGGCGGTGGAGGCGACGGTCATGACGACGCCCCCCCGGGCCTTGAGGGCAGGGAGGAGCGCCGCGGTGATCTGGAGGACGGCGCGCACATTTACGTCCACCATCTCCAGTTGCTGCGCACCCGCGGGCTCAGGGAAATTTCCGTAAACGCCGAATCCACTGTTGTTAATCAGGAGTATCCGGCCGCTCGGGGCGGCGCTGGAAAGGAACTCCCCCACCCCCGCCAGACCGGCCGCGACCTGCTCGGGATCGGATAGGTCGCACGGAATATGGCGCAGGTTAAGCTGTGGAAGATTTATGTCGGGTTTCCGTCGAGATAGGTTGCAAAACGCGAGGTCTGGACGAAACCTTGCCAGCAGCTGAATGTATGATTTTCCAATGCCGGAAGATCCGCCCGTAATGATAACCGCGGTGAAGTTCCTAAGAGCGGTTTCAGGCGTCGGCATTCGGGTCGATATGGTAATTTGTACGCCGCCGGGTCTTCATCCGGCCGCCCACTGAACAACAAAAATCAAACCCAAATCCATGAACAGACAAAACAACCGGGAATTGATCGTATCAGGCATCCACCTCGACCTCACCCCATCGTTGAAAGTGTTCGTCCAGGAGAAGACTGAGCGATTGTTCCGGCATGAAGAGCGCATCCTGCGTCTGCGGGTCGAGCTCGAGTGCGACGCCAAGGAGAAGTTTGGCGCCCGGTTCAAGGCCAAGGGCCATGTCGTGATTCAGGGTCCGGAGATCTGCGCGAGCGTCGAGTCCGACGAGTGCCACAAGGCGGTGTCGCTCCTCGCCGACAAGCTCGACAGGATGCTCAGCCGGAGAGCCCAGCTTTACCGCGTGAAACGCCACCACCCCCATGCCATCGAGCTGGGGGCGGCCCTGCCCAAGGCGATCTAGGGTCACCACTTGACCTCGTCGGTGAGTCCGAGCTTCTCCACGAGCTCGGCCGGGGGTCCGTCGAACCGGGCAAGCGGCAGATTTCCGACGTAGCCGAGGTCCTTCATGCCGATGGGGGTCGTGTAGAACCCTGACGCCGTCAGGTCCCTGAAGCGCTTGAAGAACTTGGACGGGGCCCCCGCCGCGCCCTCGCCTTGGCCGCGAGAGAGCTCCTCGCAAAGCGAGAGGCGCTGCGCGCCCGAGGCCTCCGCGAACGGGGCGCCGTTCCTGCGCTTGGACTCCGCCTCCAGCCAGGCGAGGCCCTCCATCACGATCTTCGCGTCGGCCACGTTGGCCGGATAGGGGGCGCTGACCCATTCGTCGATGAAGTCGGTCACGCCGACAGACGAGGCGCTCGGCGAGTGCTCGTCCGCGGGAATCACGACGTCGCACAGGGCGGCCACCTCGCGGCGCTGGGCGTCGGACAGCGTGAGCGGCCATACGTCGCCCGCCCTGTACGGCTTTAGCATGTCAGGATCCGTGCCGTAGCCGTGGGCGGGCCCGGGAGCCGCGGACGCCTCGGGCAGCTGGGCGCCGAACGACCGCGCGTTCACGAGCAGCGCGCCGGCGCTGGCGGTCAGCATCCACTTGATCGCGAGGCGCCTGTCGATGCGGACGGGGTCCTGGGTTTTCATGGGTTCCATGGGTCAGAGGTTTCCCTTGCGCATCTCGTCCAGGATCCGGTCGGCGGTGCGCCAGGCCAGGGCCATGATCGTGAGCGTGGGGTTCTTGTCGGCGTTGGACGCGAACACACCCCCGTCCGCGACGAAGACGTTCTTTGCGTCCCAGGTCTGCGACCAGGAATTCGTGACGGACGCGGAGGCGCTGGCCCCCATGATGGTGCCGCCGACCTCGTGGATCACGACGCCGCCGTTCGCGATCGCCTTCCTCCCGTCGGCGCTCGGCGCGGTCTTGTTCACCCCGCCCATCGCCTCGACCCAGTCCGCGAACGTCCTCTGCATGTGGGCCACCTGCCGGAGCTCGTGCTCGGACCATTTCCAGTTGAACCGCAGGACCGGGATGCCCCACTTGTCGACCACCTTCGGATCGAGTTCGCAGTACGAGTCCGCGTTCGGGATCATTTCGCCCCGGCCCGAGAAGAAGATGAAGGAGCCGTAGTAGCGGCGCGCCTCCTCCTTCAGCTTGGCCCCGAAGGTCGTGCCCGTGCCCTCGTCGGGCGCGTACTGGCCGCCGGCCATGGGCATCGAGCGGCCCGTGCCGAACTCGACGTGGTAGCCGCGGGCGAAGCCGAGCTTGCCCGCAAGCTGCTCCTTGTAGAGCCACCAGGGGGAGTAGACGTGAAGGCCGCCGGCGCCGTCCTCGTTGTGCGGGGGGATGCCCTCAAGGAGCGGAATCTGGCCCCTCCAGCCGCCCCCTACCGTGTCCATGATGTACTTGCCGACGAGCCCGCTCGAGTTCCCCAGGCCCATGGGGAAGGCATTGGACTTCGAATTGAGCATGATCCGCACGGTCTCGCAGGCGCTCGCGGCAAGGACCACGACGCGGGCGCTCGCGCGGTGCTCCGCGCCGGTCGTCTTGTCGATGTAGGTGACGCCGGTCGCCTTGCCGGAGGCGTCGACCGTGACCTCGCGGGCCATCGCGTTGGTGAGGACGTCGAGGTTGCCCGTGGCGAGCGCCGGGGGGAGATGAACCGTGGTCGACTGGTAGTTCGCACGGATGGAGCAGCCCCGGCCGCACTGGGTCGCCCAGAAGCACGCCGCCCTGTTCTGCATGTCGTCGGCGAGGATCCGCTGCGCCCTGGCGTTGCCCGGGTGCAGTTTCACCGGGAGCGTCGTGTGGTCGAGGGTCCGGGAAAGCACGGCGCGGTGGATGGGGATAACGGGGATGCCCAGCTTGCGCCCGCGCTGCCTCGCCAGGAGCTCGCCTATCCTCGCCTTCGGCGGGGGCAGGAGAACGCCCTCGGGCGAGTTGGGCGTGTTCTCCAGGCCGTCGTTCGCGCCGTAGACGCCGATCAGCATCTCCACCTTGTCGTAGTACGGGGCCACGTCCTCATAGGAAATCGGCCAGTCGAATCCCAGCCCGTCCCTGCTTCGCGGCTTGAAGTCGTAGGGCCCGTTGCGCAGCGCGTGGCGCGCCCAGTGGTTGGTGCGGCCGCCCAGCATCCGGGCGCGCCACCACTTGAATTTCCTGCCCTCCTCCTCGGACGCGTTCGTGTAGGGCTCGCCCGGCACGCTCCATCCCCCGTCGATCGTCGCGTCAAAGTACCCGAAGGGCTTGTCGGGCGTGCCGGCCCCGCGAAGGGGGGCCTGGTCCGGGGTCTGGAACATCGGCGTCTCGCTGCGCGGGTCATAGTTGCGGCCCGCCTCGAGCATCAGGACGCGCGCCCCGTCCATCGTGAGCGTGTAGGCGGCCTGCCCCCCGGCGGCGCCGGAACCGACCACAATGACGTCGTATTTCTCAGCAGCAGTTTCCGGGGTGACAAACGCCATGGTTCAGGGGTTGGGGAACGACAAAGGGAAGTCGACTTTCGGCAAATGTCCACCGTGCGTTTTCAGTCCTTGGGGTTTGCCTGGCCCCGCCGCCCCGGCCAGCCTCCCAGCCGTGCGTCTTCTACGAGCAGCGGCGTTGCTGGCGGCCCTCCCCGCCTTCGGCCAGGTCGAGGCCCTGGACCCGCTGACCGTGAGCGCCACGCGGGCGCCGGAACCCGCCTCGCAGGTGCCCTTTACCGTCGAGGTCATGCAGGAGTCGGACCTCGGGGACGGTCCCTCCATGACGGTCGACGACGCGCTGCGGGACTCGGCCGACTTCAGCCTCTTCCGCCGGAACGACAGCATGACGGCCAACCCGACCTCGCAGGGAGTGTCGCTGCGCGGCTTGGGGCCTAGCGGCGCGAGCCGCTCGCTCGTCCTCCTGGACGGCGTCCCGCTGAACGACCCGTTCGGGGGATGGGTGCCGTGGAGCCTGGTTCCCGTGGACTCGCTTGCGGGCGCCGAGATCGTCCCTGGAGGCGGGGCGACGGCGTGGGGCAATGCCGCCCTCGCCGGAGTCGTCCAGCTCTTCTCGAGGCAGCCCGCGGCCGGCTCCGGCACCCTTTCCGCCGAGGCGGGCGACTTCGGCACGCGACGCGCGGACCTCGCCGAGGCCTTCCGCCTCGGGCCGGGAACGCTCGAGCTCTCGGGGGCGGACCTCGCGACGGACGGCGTCGTCCTCGTCGCCGCGCAGGAGCGGGGCCCGATCGACGTCGACGCCGCGAGCCGGCACACGCTGGCCCAGGCGCGCTGGCGGGGAGCCCTGGGCCCCTCGGTCGCGGCGGTCCTCACACTGCGCAGCTACGGCGAATGGCGGGACAACGGGACGCCGTACCAGCAGAACCGGTTCGGCCAGGTCCTCGCCTCGGCGGCGCTCTCGGGGTCCGCGGGCGCCGGCGAGACGTGGGCTGCTACCGCCTACGTCCAGAGCCAGGGCGCCTCCCAGACGTTTAGCTCCGTGAACGCGACCCGGACGGCCGAGACGCCGGCCAGCGACCAGTTCGCCGTCCCGTCCACCGCCGTCGGCCTCACGGGATCCTCGACGTGGGCCGATGCGTCCGGCGCCCTGACGACCGTCGGAGCGGACGTTCGCGACATCCGCGGGGAGACCCGCGAGGACTTCTCCTACTCGAGCGGCTCCTACCTGGAGCAGCGCTTCGCCGGCGGGCGCCAGACGTTCGCGGGGGCGTTTGCGGAGCGCAGCGAGCAGCTCGGACCCCGGGTGCGCGCGACGGCGGGCGTGCGCCTGGACCGGTGGGAGAACAGCGACGGGCACCTGAGGAGCGTGGAGGCCTCGACGGGCGCGCTTCTGCTGAGCGACGTCTACCCCACGCGGACGGGGACGGAGTTCAGCCCGAGCGCGGGCCTGGTCTGGCAGGTTTCGCCGGATCTCGACCTGCACCTCGCCGCCCAGCGGGCGTTCCGTGAGCCGACGCTGAACGAGCTCTACCGGCCCTTCAGGCAGGGGTCTACGATCACCGACGCGAACCCCGGCCTGTGGACCGAGCACGCGGACAGCGCGGAGGTCGGGGCGACCTGGAAACGGGGCCGGCTGCGCGCGACGCTCGAGGGCTTCGCGGCACGCCTCGAGGACCCCGTGTCCAACGTGACGCTGGTCCAGGGGCCCGGCACGTTTCCGGTGTTTGGCACCCTTCCGGCGGGCGGCGTCGGCCAGGAGCGTTTGAACCTGGGCCGCGTCGACACCGCCGGCGCGCAGCTCGGCGCGGCGTGGAGCCGCTCCGACGCGTGGACGCTCGACCTTTCGGCGGTCGGCGAGGACGCCACGGTCGCCTCCGCTCCGGTTTCTCCGGGCCTCGTGGGGAAAACCCTCCCCGAGGTCCCGAAGTGGAACGCGTCGGCAGGCTTCACGTGGCACCCCGAGCGGCACGTCTTCATTGCCGCGCGCGTGCGTCGCACCGGCGCGCAGTACGACGACGATCAAAACCTCCTTCCCCTTTCCGCGGCCACCGTGGTCGACGCCTCCCTGCGCGTCGTGCTCGCGGGGAACGCCGCGGCCTTCCTCACCGTCGAAAACCTGGGGGATTCCATCGTCGAGACGGCGCACAGCGCCGCAGGGGTGTTCAACATCGCGCCGCCCCGGATCGCCAGCGTCGGGACGCGGATCCGCTGGTGACCGGGCCCCCGGGCTGCGCAATTCTGGCACAAAAGGGCCTTCCTTAATGCATTCTTAACGGTTTGGAATCGGTTATTAACTGAAGCCCAAGGCGCTTGCGTGTTAAGATGGGGCATGGCAACGAGCACATATTCACCCGGCCCGGAACGGGCTGTCACCATGGGCCTAAACCCGGGGGATCTCCTGTGACAGACGCGGTCTACATCGCCCTATCCATCGCCTTCTTCGGCCTCGCTCTCGCGTTCGCCCATTTCTGCCGGAAGGTGCGCTGAGGAGCACCCCGGGGCGGACCGCAGGCCCGCCCGTTTTAATCACCTATTAACATGGAAAACATCGTCATCGGTCTCATCGCACTCGCCTGCCTGGCGTACCTCGTCGTGGCCGTCCTGCGCCCCGAGAAGTTTTAAGGGCCCTCCGACATGAACAATCCCAATTCCTGGCTCCAGCTTGTGCTCTACGTGGGTGCGCTCCTGCTCATCACCAAGCCCCTCGGGCTTTTCATGGTGCGTGTGCTCGACGTGAACGGAAGGACCTTCCTCGACCGCCTCGTGAAGCCCTTCGAGCGCGGCACCTACCGCGTGTGCGGCATCAGCCCCAACCTCGAGCAGGGGTGGATCGAGTACGCCTTGTCGCTTCTCGCGTTCAGCCTCGTCGGGATGCTCGTCACCTACTTCATCCTGCGCTTCCAGGACCACCTGCCGCTCAACCCGCAGAACTTCCCGGGCGTCGCGCCCGCGCTCGCCTTCAACACCGCGGCGAGCTTCATCACGAATACCAACTGGCAGAACTACACCGGGGAGTCGACCATGTCGTACTTCTCGCAGATGGCGGCCTTGGCCATCCACAACTTCACCTCTGCAGCGGCGGGCATAGCGATCGCGGCCGCCCTTGTGCGCGGCATCGCCCGGCAGTCGGCGAAGACGATCGGCAACTTCTGGGCCGACATGGTGCGCGTCACCTACTACCTCCTCGTCCCCATCTGCTTCTTCTTCGCCCTCCTCCTCGTCTCGCAGGGTATCATCCAGAACTTCAAGCCCTTCACGACCGCCAAGACCTTCGAGCCCTACACGGCCTCCGTGCAGAAGACCGACGCGTCGGGCAACCCCGTGAACACCGCCGACGGCAAGCCGGTCATGGTGGACCAGGTCGTCGACTCGCAGGTGATCGTCCAGGGCCCTGTCGCCTCGCAGATCGCGATCAAGATGCTCGGGACGAACGGCGGCGGCTATGTGAACGCCAACGCCGCGCATCCGTTTGAGAATCCCACCCCCCTCTCCAACTTTCTGCAGATCCTCTCGATCTTCGCGATCCCGAGCGCGCTCACTTACTACCTCGGCCGGATGGTGAAGAACCAGGCCCACGGATGGGCCGTCTGGGGCGCCATGTTCGCGATGTTCGTGTGCGGCGTCCTCGTGTGCTGGAAGGCCGAGGCGAACGGCAACCCGATCCACCAGAAGCTCGGGGTCGCTGTGGCAGACGGGAACATGGAGGGCAAGGAGG
>CAYNLL010000097.1:0-9424 GCA_964398015.1 uncultured Opitutaceae bacterium
CCAGGTGGCTGTGCCACACGACGCACTTGTGGCCCGGCGCGATCGCCTCAAGGCGCGACCGCAGGCGCGCCACGGTCTGGGGGGTCAGCGCCACCTCGGGGACGAGCAGGATCACCCCTCCCCCTCCCTCCAGGGCGGCCTGGATGGCCCTCAGGTAGACCTCCGTCTTTCCCGACCCCGTGACCCCGTGAAGGAGCGTCACGCCGAATTTTCCCGAGACGACCCGTTCCTCGAGCGCCTCCACGGCAACCGCCTGCTCCGGGTTGAGCCTGTGGGGCTGCGCGGCGACGAGTTCGCCGTGGGCCCGCTCGTCGACGTAGGCCTCCCGCTCGATGCGCCGGACCTCCTCGCGCAGGAAGCCGCGCTTGACGAGCGCGAGGGCGGAGGCGGCCGAGGAGCGCGTCCGCGAAAGGATGAGCTCCTTGGGCTGGGGCCGCAGCTGCGCGGCGACAAGCCCGTAGAGGCGGGCCTGTGCGGGCGCCCTGCGCTCCAGCGCCTCGGCCTCCTCGGCGGTCATCCGCCTGGCGAGCGAGAGGAAGCGCGCCTCCTTCACCCTGCTCCCGCGGCGCACCGCGGCCGGGATCATCGCCTCGATGACCGAATCGAGGGGCGCCGCATAGTAGACCGCCATCCAGCGGGCGAGCCCCAGCAGGTCGGGCGTGAGCGCCGGAAAAGGGTACACGAGCTGCGCGAGCGGCTTGAGCCTGTCGACAGGGTAGTCGCTCGGCGGCCCTATCGCGCCGATCACGCCGAGGCGCATCGCCCTGCCGACCGGCACCCGCACGAGAGCGCCGACGGCGGCCCCCGCGCGCATCGCCTCCGGCACCCTGTAGTGCAGCAGCTTGTCAAATCCGGCGAGGGGGTGGACGGCGACGAACATTCCTGTGGAGGGAGCGATTGAGCTCCGGCGCCGCCGCGCGCGCAATACCCCTTTGCGCCCGAAATCGGATCGCATTGACACCCCGGGTCCACGCGGGCGACATTCCCGTCGTGAGTATCCCCTCGGCCCGGGAAACATTCAGGAAGTACCTTGCCCAAAAGGGCCTTCGCGTCACCAGCCAAAGGCTGGCCATCTTCGACGCGGCCTTTGCGCGGAAGGAGCACTTCACGGCCGAGCAGCTCCTCGACTATGCGCGGTCGATCGACGATTCGGTCTCTCGCGCCACGGTCTACCGGACGCTGCCCATCATGATCCGCAGCGCTCTCCTGCGCGAGATCGACATCGGCAGCGGCGAGAAGTTCTACATGCCCAACCTCGAGCAGAACACGCAGATCGCCCAGGTCGTCTGCTTGGACTGCGACCGGATTTTCGAGATCAGCGCCCCCTTTATGGAATGGTACGGAAGCACCGTCTCCTCGAAGCTCGGCCTCTCGCCGGTCTCCCAGCGCCTCCAGGTGAGCGCGCGCTGCAACGCCCTGCGCGACACCGGAACCTGCCCGAGAAGGGCGTGAAGCAGCCGATTTTGTCGATGTCTGACAAGAAAAACCGCGACACGGCCTTTGAGATCGGCTTCTTCGAGACTGTCCTCCGGCACGACCCCCGCTGCGTGGAGGTGGTCGAGATCCTCGGGGGCCTCTACACACGCCTCGGGAGGATAGCCGACGGGCTGAAGATGGACCGGAAACTCGTGCGGCTGCAGCCGCTCAACGCGACGGCCCACTACAACCTCGCGTGCAGCCTCGCCCTGAGCAAGCGCAACGCCGACGCGCTGCGCTCCCTGCGCCACGCGGTCGCGCTGGGGTACCGGGACTTCGAATGGATGTCGCACGACCCCGACCTCCAGGGGCTCAAGCGCACGCCTGAATTCGGGGAGATCGTCGCCCAGCTCAAGTCCTAGAGACGACGCCGGCCGTGTTCTGGCTCAAGAAGTTCGTCTCGTTCTGGCTGATGCCCCTGCCGCTGAGCGTCGCGCTCCTGGTGGCGGGCCTTGTCCTTGCGCGAAGGCCTGCGCGGCGCGGCCTGGGCCGCTCCCTCGCGTACCTCGCGTCCGCGCTCCTGATCCTGTTCTCAAACAGGGCCGTCAGCAACAGGCTCCTCAGGCCGCTCGAGTCGCGCTACCCCGCAATCCCCGAGATATCCCCGGGGGCGCCCCTTCCCGCGCCGCTTGCGGGCTGCGGGTACGTCGTCGTGCTCGGCAGCGGCCACTCCGACATGCCGGGGCTGCCGGCAACCTCCCGCCTCTCCGACTCGGGCCTCGGGCGCATCGCCGAGGCCGTGCGTCTCATGCGGGCCCTCCCCGGCGCGCGCCTGGTCGTCAGCGGGCCCGGCGACCCGGGTCATCCGACCCACGCCGCGGTGCTGGCCTTGGCCGCGGAATCCCTCGGGGTCGAGGCCTCGCGGATCACCCGGATTGAGACCGCGCGCGACACCGAGGACGAGGCGCTCGCCGTCGCGCGGATCGCCGGGAAGGCGAAGGTCGCCCTGGTGACCTCCGCCTGGCACATGCCGCGTGCGGCCCGGCTGTTCCGCGGCGCGGGGGTCTCCTTCGTTCCCTGCCCCGCCGACTATGTCTCCCGGGGGAGCCCGGAGCTGCATTGGGGAGACCTCTCGTGGGACACCGAATCCCTCGAGCGCAGCACCCGGGCGGTGCATGAGTGGCTCGGCCTCCTGTGGCTCCGCCTCAGGGGCGGCTCCGGGGAAGCCGCGGACTCAGATTTTGCTTCGCGTTGACCGTGACGCCATTGTAACAAAGGAGACCCATGAATTTCCTCAACAAGCTGATCGGGAAAAACGACGTGTTCTTCGATCTGCTGGAGGAGGGAGCCGAGGAGGCGCGCGTGAGCGTCGACCTCTTCTCGAAGTTCCTTCGCCAGATGGACGAGGGAAAGCAGCCCGCGGGGCTCGACGACTTCACCCAGGCCCGAAGGAAGGAGAAGCGCATCCGGCACTTGATGACCGAGGCGCTCAGCCGAAGCTTCGTCACCCCGATCGACCGCGAGGACATCGAGGCCCTCTCGGTCGCCCTGTACCGCATTCCCAAGCAGATCGAGAAAATCGTCGAGAGGCTGTCGATCTACCCCGGCCGCGTGCCCTTCGAAATTTTCAGCCGGCAGGCCGAGCTGATGAACCAGGCGGCCGTGGCGCTCGCCTTCATGGTGAAGCAGCTGCGCCTGGGCGCGAGGCTCGAGTCCATCCGCGAGGCCAACGACAGGCTGCAGTACGCGGAGGGCGAGGCCGACAAGGTGATGCTCGGGCAGCTGCAGGGCCTCTACAACGGGCCTTGCGATGCGAAGGAGCTGGTCATCCTGCAGAGGCTCTTCGAGCTGGTCGAGCAGGCGGTCGACCGGTGCCGCACCGCCGGCAACATCGTCGTCCAGATCTCGCTCAAGCACTCGTAAGCGGAGGCGCCCCATGACTCTCCTAGTCATCGCCCTTCTGGCCGCGCTTGTTTTCGAGTACATCAACGGCTTCCACGACACGGCGAACGCCATAGCGACCGTCGTGTCGACCAAGGTGCTGACGCCCCGCCTCGCGGTCGCATGGGCCTCCGTCTTCAACCTCATCGGGGCCCTCTCCGGGACAGCTGTCGCCTCGACGATCGGCAAGGGGATGGTGGACACCGGCGCCGTCACGATGGCTGTTGTCATCTGCGCCCTGCTCGCGGCCATCGTATGGGGCCTGCTCACGTGGTGGCTCGGGCTCCCCTCGAGCTCGTCGCACGCGCTCGTCGGGGGCCTGTGCGGCGCGACGCTCGCGGGGTCCGGCGGCGACTGGGGCGTCCTCAAATGGTCGACCGGCCTCTGGCCCAAGGTGGTGCTGCCCATGCTGGTGTCGCCCCTTGCGGGATTCTTCGGCGGGATGCTCCTGATGAGCCTCATCATGGTGTGCTTCTGCCGGGCGCGCCCGCTCACCGTCTCCCGGTTTTTCGGCAAGGCCCAGCTCGCAAGCGCCGCGTTCATGGGGTTCAGCCACGGCTCGAACGACGCCCAGAAGACCATGGGCATAGTGACCCTCGCGCTCTTCACGGCGACGCGATCGGGAGTGCTCTCCCACCTCCCCGTCTGGGCCTCATTTCTGCGCATCCCGGAATTCACGGCTGTCCCCAGGTGGATCGTCGTCACCTGCGCCGTCACGATGGCGGCCGGAACGGCGGGGGGAGGCATGCGGATCATCCGCACGATGGGGCAGCGCCTGGTCAAGCTCCAGCCTGTCCAGGGCTTCGCTGCCGAGACGACAGCCTCCCTCATCATCTACGCGGCCTCGATGTTCGGGGTGCCCGTGTCCACGACCCACGTCATCTCCACCTCGATCATGGGGGTGGGCGCAACCAAGCGCTTCAGTGCCGTCAAATGGGGGGTCGTCGAGAGGATCGTCTGGGCGTGGGTCTTCACGCTTCCCGTGACGGGCATGCTCGGGGCCGGCTGCGTCTGGGTGAGCCGGCTATAACCCGCCCGTGCGCCTATTTCGGCGCCGCAGCAGCAGGGAGCGTGAAGATGAACTTCGCCCCGGCGCCCGGCTCGCTCTCGAGGCGCACCTCGCTCCCATGCGCCTGCAGCACGTGCTTGACGATGGCCAGGCCGAGCCCCGTGCCCCCCTGCTCGCGCGAGCGGGCCTTGTCCACCCGGTAGAAGCGCTCGAAAATCCGCTCCTGGGCCTCCTTCGGGATGCCGGGGCCGTCGTCGGTGACGACGATCTCTACGGCGCCGCCGGCCAACGTCCGTCCCTCCACCGTGGTCGTGCCCCCCGGCCTCCCGTACTTGATGGCGTTGTCCACGAGGTTTGAGATCACCTGGCGGATCCTGTCATTGTCAGCCACGGCGACGAGCGCGGCGGGCACCGCGTTTGTCAGGGTGACGTCGCGCACGAGCGCCCGCTGGCGCAGGTCGTCCATCGCCTCCTGGACCGTGGCCCTGAACGGCAAAGGCTGCTTGTTGAGGCGCAGGCCCCCGGAGTCGAGGGTCGAAAGGAGCAGGAGGTCGTCGATCAGGAGGGCGAGGCGGTTGGCGTGCTTGTCGATGATCTGGAGGAAGCGGCTCAGCGCCGCGGGGTCGTCCTTCGCGCCGTCGAGCAGCGTCTCGGTGGCGCTCTTGATCAGCGACAGGGGCGTCCGCAGCTCGTGGCTCACGTTGGCGACGAACTCGTGCCGCACGCCCTCGAGCTGGCGCAGGCGGGTCAGGTCGTGGAAGACGAGGATCGCCCCGTCGCCGCCCCCGGCCGCGTCCCTAAGGGCGAGCGCGTTAACCTGCAGGAACCGCGGCTCCTTGATCGAGTCAATCCGGAGCTCGTGCCCGAGCACCTCCAGCTCGCGGTCGAGCCGGGTCACGAGCGCAGCCACCTCGTGGTGGCGCGTGGCCTCGAGGACCGTCTTGCCGGAGGCGGGAGCCTCAAACCCGAACAGCCCCGCGGCCGCCCTGTTGGCGATGCGGATGCGCCCCACGGCGTCGACGACGATGAGCCCCTCGACCATCCGGTCGAACAGGGAAGCCGTGCGCTGCAGCTGCTCCCTGAGCTCCGCGTCGCGTCGAAGCCGCTGGTCGGCCCCCTCCCTCTGGTGCCTCGCGGCATCGGCCTTCCTCATGACGCGTTCCCTCGCCAGCGCCGCGGCAAACGCCGCAGCCGCAGCCCCGAGGAGGATCAGCGCAAGGTCCATCCGGAGCGTGTCACGCCTCCGCCGCGAAGCGGTAGCCGACGCCGCGCACCGTCTCGAGGTGGCGCGCCGCGGTACCCAGCTTCTCGCGCAGCCTGCGCATGTGGGTGTCCACCGTCCGGCTGTCGATCGGGTTCTCGTAGCCCCAGACATCCTGCAGGAGGCGGTCGCGCGACTGGACACGGCCGCGCCTGCGGGCGAGGATCTCAAGCAGCCTGAATTCCGTGGCCGTCAGCGTGATCGCATTGGGCCCCACCTGGACCACGTGCCGCGGCACGTCGATCTCGATCTCCCCTATCCTCAGGTGCGAGCCGGGCTCGTCTCCCGAGCGCGACCTCGTCAGCTGCTTGCGGATCCGGATCACGAGCTCGCGCGGGCTGAACGGCTTGGTCACGTAGTCGTCCGCCCCGAGCTCCAGGCCGAGGACGCGGTCCATCTCGGCGGCGCGCGCGGTCAGCATGATGACGGGGATCGACGAGGTCGAGGCGTCCCGCCGCAGGATCTTGCAGACCTCGAGCCCGTCGACCTCCGGGAGCATCAGGTCGAGCACGATGAGGTCGGGGCGCTCGTCGCGGGCGATCGCGATCGCCCGCGTCCCGTCCTTCGCGAAAATCGGCGTATAGCCCGCCTCCCGGAGCTTGAAACCGAGCACCTCGAGGGCGTCGGGCTCGTCGTCAACTACCAGGATTTTTGTCTTCATGGCCCTTTTGTCCGGAATGCCTGATGTCGATCGCCTCGTAAAGGTAGACGACCTCCTCGGCGATGTTGGTCGCATGGTCGGCGATCCGCTCGAGGCATTTGGATATCACCATGAGGTTGAGGCAGCGCGAAATGGTTGCGGGGCGCTCCACCATGAAGCTCGAGAGCTCCCGGTGAAGCTGGCGGTTGATGTTGTCGACCTCGAGGTCCCTCGGCACGACGCTTCTCGCCCTGTCGGGCTCCCGGTTGATGAAGGCCGAGATCGCGTCGCGCAGCATCTCAAGCGACATCGTCGCCATGCGCGGCAGGTCCACGTAGGGCTTGAGCTGGGGCTCCGTGTTCAGCTCCACGGCTCGCCTGGCGATCGTCACCGCGGAATCGCCGACGCGCTCGAGGTTCTGGGAGATCTTCATCGCCGCGGTGGTGAGCCGCAGGTCCGTCGCCACGGGCGCCTTGGCGAGCAGGTGGATCGCAATGTCGTCGATGTCGACCTCGAACTGGTCGATGATGTTGTCGTCCTCCATCACCGCCCGCGCGAGCGAGTCGTCACGCTCGACCAGGGCCCGTATCGACCGGGTCAGCGCGGACTCGGCATGGCTTGCCATCGCAAGGAGGCTCTCCTTGAGCTGGCTCATCTCTTCAGCGTAGTGGGTCATCAATGGAGGCGTTCAGGGTTTCCACTCAGCCAAATCGTCCGGAGACGTAGGCCTCGGTCTGGGAGTTGGTCGGGTTGGTGAAGATGTTGCGGGTGTCGCCGAACTCGATCAGCCGTCCGAGGTAGAAGAAGGCGGTCCTGTCCGAGCACCGCGCGGCCTGCTGCATGTTGTGGGTCACGATCACGACGGTGTAGGACTCGCGCAGCGTCTGGATCAGCTCCTCGATCTTCGCAGTGGCGATCGGGTCAAGGGCGGAGCACGGCTCATCCATGAGGAGCGTCTCGGGCTGGACGGCGAGCGACCGGGCGATGCAGAGGCGCTGCTGCTGGCCGCCGGAAAGGCTTGTGCCCGGCCGGTTGAGGAGGTCCTTGACCTCGTCCCATAGGGCGGCCATTCGCAGGGCCTGCTCAAGGCGCTCCTTGAGGACGTTCTTGTCGCGCACGCCGTTCAGGCGCAGGCCCACGAGGACGTTCTCGGCGATCGACATCGTCGGGAACGGGTTTGATTTCTGGAAGACCATCCCGACGCGGCGCCGGATGGCCACGGCCTCCACCCCGGGCCCGTAAAGGTCCTCTCCGAAGTGGCGCAGCGAGCCTTCAAGGCGGGTCCCGGGCGTCAGCTCATGCATGCGGTTGAGGGCCCTCAGGAAGGTCGACTTTCCACAGCCGCTGGGCCCGATGATCGCCGTCACCTTCTTTGCGGGGATTCTAATAGTGACGTCTTGGAGCGCCTGGCGCGTGCCGTACCAAAGGCTGAAGTTCCGGATGTCGAAGGCCACCTCCTCGGCTTCAATCGGCAGGCCGGCCGAAGAGGCCTGCGCGGGAGCCGATTCCGTACGAATGGGTTCGGACTTCGAGAGTGCCGCAGGCGCTTCCGGGAGGGTCGACATGGCGTTCAAAGGGTGATTTTCCGGTCGCGGGACAGTACACGGACCGTAATGTTGAGGGCGAGGATCAATGCCATGAGGACCAGCGCCCCGGCCCAGGCCTGGCGGTGCCAGTCGTCGTAGGGCGAGATGGCGTAGGAGAAGATCTGGAGGGGCAGCGCAGCGATTGGCTCCTTGAGGCTGTGATTCCAGAAGTTGTTGCCAAGGGAGGTGAAGAGAAGCGGAGCGGTCTCGCCCGCGATGCGGGCCATGGCGACGATGACGCCGGTCGCGATCCCCTTGAGCGCCGTCCTTACCACAATTATCGTGATCACCTTCCAGCGGGCTATCCCCAGAGCCAGCGCAGCCTCACGGTAGCTCTGGGGCACGAGGATCAGCACTTCCTCGGTTGTACGCATCACAAGGGGCACCATCATGAGGCCGAGGGCCATGCCGCCCGCGTACGCTGAAAAGGTCTTGAAGGGGACCACGAGGACCAGGTAGACGACCATCCCCCATACGATCGACGGGACGCCGTTGAGGACGTCCGCCGTGAAACGCAGCCACTCGTTAGAGCGGTCCGAGCCGTACTCGGCGAGGTAGATGCCTCCGAAGACCCCCAACGGCACGCCGACGACGGCGGCCATCGCCAAGAGCATGACCGTCCCGACTATCGCATTGGCCATCCCGCCTCCCGTCTCGCCCGTGGGCTTGGGTAGCTGCGTGAAGAAGCTCCAGTCGAGCGAGCTGGCCCCGTGGACGAGAAGGAAGTAGATGACGAGGAAAAGGGGCGCGATTACGGCCAGGGCACAGACCACAAGAACGCCGGTAATTGCGCGGCTCTTGAACTTTCGCCAGCGGGCGAGTTCCGGAGTCGGGAGGTAGGGTGAGGCGTTCATCGGCTCAGCTGACCTTCACCGGGCCGCTGCCCGTCATGCTCCTGAGCAGGATCTGCGCGGCGATGTTCACCAGGATGGTCACCGCGAGGAGCACCAGGCCGAGCTCGAACAGGGAGCTCAGGTAAAGGTCCGTCGTGGCCTCCGCGAACTCGTTCGCAATCACGCTGGCTAGGGTGTAGCCGGGCGCAAAGAGCGACGCCGCTATCTGGGGACGGTTGCCGATGACCATGGTCACCGCCATCGTCTCGCCCAGCGCCCTTCCCAGACCGAGGATCGCCGCGCCAAAGAGCCCCCTGCGCGCGTAGCTGAGGACCGCGATCTTCAGCACCTCCCACCGCGTCGCCCCCAGCGCGTAGGCGGCCTCCCTCTGGAGGTCCGGCACCGAGCGCAGGATCTCGCGGGAGATGGAGGTCACGATGGGCAGAATCATGATCGCGATTATAATGCCGGCCGCCAGCATGCTCACCCCATAGATCGGCCCCTGGAAAAGGGGAAGGAACCCGAGCGACGCCTTGAGCCACACGAAGAGGTGGTCCCTGAGCCAGGGGATCAGCTCGAAGATGCCCCAGAGTCCGAAGATCACGCTCGGGACCGCGGCAAGCATCTCAATCGCCATCACGATGGGCTGGCGCACCTTCAGGGGCGCCAACTCCGTGAGAAAGAGCGCTGTGGCCACGCCCAGGGGTACGGCGATCAGGACCGCGAGTAGGGAGGAGA